>NZ_CDWTNB010000077.1:0-18197 GCF_977947065.1 Frankia sp. CgJB1 | reverse complement strand
GACCCGCAGACGCCCCCACATATCAGGACACTTTTGGGTACGTGCGAGGTGAGTTGCGAGGTGAATGGGGTAGGTGCCTGCACAGAAGCAATCATGATATCATGATTGAGGAGTCTGATATCGAACCTGCGAGGTGGCGCCGGTGGCCGACATCCTCGTACGTGACGTACCCGATGCGGTTCTCGCCGAGCTCGACGCTGCCGCCGCCCGAGCCGGAATCTCGCGTGTCGAGTATCTGCGCCGCACGCTTGCCGCCGAAGCCGAGCGGGCATCGCGCGACACACGTCCCCCTCTTGGGCGGGAGAACTGGGCGCAGCTCCACGACCTGATCTCGGACCTCGCCGACGAAGACGTGATGCGCGGTGCCTGGTCGTGACCGACAGCTGGCTCATCGACAAGTCGGCACTGGTCCGCATACCAACCCATCCCGACGAACCCGTCTGGTCACAGCGAGTCGATCAAGGTCTGGTACACATCTGCGCGGTCACGCTGCTCGAAGTGGGCTACTCGGCCCGCAACGGCCCTGAGCACGCCCGGCTCCTCGGCACCCTGCCGCTCGCACGCATGGTCATCCAGTGGGACATACCGGCAGCCGTGGCCCGGCGCGCCTACGAGGTCCAAGGCCTGCTGGCCGCAGCCGGCCATCATCGGGCCCCGGGCATCCCCGATCTGCTGATCGCAGCGACAGCGGAAACCGCCGGGCTCACGCTCCTGCACCGCGACAAGGACTTCGAACTGATCGCAGACCTGACCAGGCAACCGTTGTGCCGATTGTCCTGATCCTCCAGACCCCACGCCGATGACACCCCACGAGTTGGACGACGGATGGCTCGTGTTCAACCGGCCGCGCGTCCGCGTCCGCGGCATCCGGGGCATCATAATTCATCGAGGCGGCCGGAGCCTGCGCCGCGGGCGAAGGCGCGGTTGACGGTTCCACTTCGGGCCGCCAGGCGGTCATCGACTTTGGCTGCTCGGCGTCGGATGTCCCCGCCCCGCTCCGGCGTCACCGGGGTCCCCGAGTTCGCTGCTGTCGGTCTCAGTGGACACCGCTGAGCTCCTCGATGTGCTCGCGCAGGTCACCGACGGTGGCGAAACTCGCGAGCCGTTCGTCGGCGATCTGGATCGAGAACTCGCGTTCGACAGCATAGATGAGGTTGATGTGCGCGAGCGAGTCCCATCCGGGTATGTCGGCGGCGGTCGTGGCGTCGGTGATGACGAGGCCGTCGTCACCGAAGATCTCCCGGAAGATCTGCTGCAGCCGCTCCTGCGTCATTACCTGGGCACCGCGGTCAGCTCGGCGATCAGTGCGTGCTCCCGCAGAGCCGCGGCGCCTTCGCCAGCGCCGGCATCCCCTCTGTTGATCATTTCTGCGGCCCCTCCCGATGTGATTCGTCATGGCACCCCGCATGGCACCCCGCGTCCACCAGGTCTAACTCTACCGTTACGTAAGAGTTGGTTCGTCGGGGATGGCGTCCCGGCGGGGATTGGAGAGCTGACGCGCCCCTGGGTGCCAACGCATACTCGACCATTACGTAATGGTACTGTCGCAGCTGTGCGGAATGTGGCTGCTTCGCCGCGGATGACCGCGATCGACTCGCATCGACGCGTGTTCGCGCTGACGGACGGGCCCCGTCCAGGGATCCCGGCGGCCACCTGTTCGCGTTCGTCCGGGTTAGCGACCTGCGCCACTCTGCCGAGGAGCGTCCAGCAGTGACGGCAAAGCAGAACCTGGCTATCGCCTGTGCCGACCATCTGCCAGGCGGAAGTCCATGTGCCCACCTGCCCCAGCTCGCCGGCCGCGGCGCGCTGGTCACCGGTGCCTCCAGCGGGATCGGACGCGCCATCGCCCTTCGGTTGGCGCGGGCCGGCGCACTTGTCATCGCGACCGGTCGCGATCAGGAGGTGCTGGCGAGGATGGTCAAGGAAGCCGACGAGGTCGGTCTGACCATCCACCACCAGGCTGCGGACATCACCGATCCCGCGGACCGCGGCTGTCTGGTCGACATGGTCCGTGATCAGCCCACGGACCTGAAGATCCTGGTGCACTCGGCAGGGGCCTACCACCGCGGCGCGATCACCGACGCCCCGCTGGCCGACCTCGACGAACAGCTGGACGTCAATGTGCGCGCGCCCTATGTGCTCACCCAGATGCTGATCCCGAACCTCATCCGGACCGGTGGCGACGTAGTGTTCATCAACTCCACCCAGGGCCTGTCCGCCGGCGCCGGCGTCGGCCAGTACGCCGCGGCCAAGCACGCCCTGCGGGCGATCGCCGACAGCCTGCGGGCGGAGGTCTCGGCTGCCGGGGTGCGGGTGTGCACGGTCTTCCCGGGCCGCACCGCGACCCCCATGCAGCAAAAAATCTTCCAGGCCGAGGGGCGGGCGTGGAATGCCGACCTGCTCATCGCGCCCGACGACATCGCCGACGCCGTGACCGGGGCAGTGGCACTTCCCGACCGCGCGAGTATCACCGAGATCGTGATACGCCCCACCCATGGACCCGGACCAAGGGACTCGTTCGTAGCTCGTCCGCAGACGAGCTAGACCTCACAACGCTGTGCGGCGACTGCCGGCCAGGTCCCAGGTCCGGCCGATAGCCGGCTGCCAACGCCACGATGTTTACCCGATCGGGGCTCGATAGACAATTCAATACCTACGTTAGTGTTTGTTTCTCCGAGGTGTCGCCGCGGCCTTGCCTGGGACGGCACGCATGGCTGACGATCAAGGGGGCGCGTTGACCCGGAGGACCTCGCCGGAATCTGCCCAGCAGGAGATCTTCCGTCCCTCGCGGCAGCTCCCACCGTCTCAGGCCGGGCTGGAGCTGCCCACGTTGACCGGCCTGCGGGGAGTCGCCGCCACTCTGGTGTTCCTCCGCCACATCCACGCAGACGTCCAAGGGACTCTGCCTGTGGTCGCGGTGCTAGGCAACATCGGATACGTGGGCGTCACGTTCTTCTTCGTGCTGTCGGGGTTCGTCCTCACCTGGGCGGCCAGGCCGATCGCCGTGGGGCAATTCTATTGGCGCCGGTTCGCCCGGGTCTATCCTCTGTACTTCGCCGCCATCTGGATCTGGCTCGCGATCGCGTGGTCGCCGGAGACGCTCGGGGACTTCGGCTCGAAGCCCCTCTCCATCCTGCCGAGTCTGCTCCTCGTCCAGGCCTGGGTCCCGACCCAGTCGATCTATTTCGGCTGGGGTGGTGCCGTGCTGTGGTCGTTGTCCTGCGAGGCGTTCTTCTACCTGGTCTTCCCATACGTGTACCGCAGGTTCGCGACCCGCACCAACCCCGAACGCATCCGCACCACGCTCCTGTTCGTTCTCCCTGCCGCGGCCGTGTCATGTGTGGCGAGCGCCGCGGGCTCTCGATTCGATCTTGCCGCGTACGCGAACCCGGCGGTGCGGCTCGGCGAGTTCGTCCTTGGCGTGGCCCTTGGGTTGCTGGCTCGTGAGGGTGCCCGCGCAACGCCGTGGCAACGTCGGATGCTTACTACCTTCTCCTGCGCCTGGTTGGTTGTCTCGATACTCCTGGGCTACCGCTACGGCCATCTACAGGGATTCATCGACACGCTCACACTGCCGGCGTTTGCCATCATCATCTTCCTGGCCGGCACCCGTGAGGCGGACGGCCGCCGGATTCCGGTGTTCAGCTTCCGCCCACTCGTCTATTTCGGCGAGATCTCCTACGCCTTCTATCTTGTTCACCCCGCCGCACTCACGATCAGCGGGGAACTCGGCTGGGTCGACGCCACCACCGCGGCCGGGACGGCGCTCGCCATCCTCGCCGACTTCGCCCTGTCCTTCGCCCTCGCCGCGGTCCTGCATCACACGGTGGAAGGCCCGGCCCGCCGATGGCTGATGGGGGTACTCCGGTCACGATCGTCCCCCCGTCATGCCTACCGGAGCCTGCTGCCCGATGTGCCACCGCGGATCCCACAGGAGTCTGCGAGCGCGATGCCAGCGGCCCGGGACCTGGCGTGACTGCGGTCATGGCCATGGACAACCCGGCGGGGCCGGAGCTCAGAAGTCGGTTTGATTGGTGATGTGATCAGCTGGCAACGAAGCCGTGGCTGGGTCCCGGTCTCACCCGGTGGGGGCGGAAGTGGTGCCAGTGGGTGTTTCCTGACCGCGATCGGTCAGGATTGTGTCGCGTCTGTGGATGCGGAAAGAGGAGGGAAATCCGTCGCGGCGGGCGAGCGCGGCTGTTAGTGCGGATGTGGCCAGCAGGGAGCCGCCGGCCATGCCGATGTTGCGACGTCGCGCCGCCAAGTGGACTTGGGCGTGGGCGGGGCCGATTTCGTACCGGTGGTAGTGGCAGCCAGGGCAGACGTGGAAAATGGAGGTGCGGCGACGTAGACAGTGATCATGGGCTGCGGATCCTGGTGACGCTCTCCTCGACGAGGCCGACGGCGGGCCAGCCGATCGACGCCGGTGACTGACCGGGGCTCGTCGGCCGCTACGGCGAGTTGGTAGCCCCGATCGTGGTGCGAGCGGCCTGTTGTGACGCGGGCGTGCCCGCCTGGTCGCCGACTCGGGCCGCGTCAGGTGCGTCCGCAGGCATCGAGAAGAAGCTCGGCGACGGGCGTCCTCACCTCCACGCGGTCGCCGACCGACCGGATCACCTCGATGGCGGTCTCGGTGGCGGTGTCGTTCGCCCAGGCGTGCGCGGACGCGTGGAGGCGGTCGCCGGGATCGTCGCTCGGCTGGTCGAGCTCTACCTGCCGCACCTCCAGCGCGTCCACCTTGACCTGGCCATACGGAGTTGGCAGCAGGACGCCTGCGGGCTCCACGGCCCTCGCGCCCGCCGCTGCGCGGAGCACCTCCAGGTGCGGCGTGGTCCCGTGCAGTCGGTCGACAACGTCCAGATCGACCGTCGCCCGGTGGGCGTTGGAGATCCGGGCACAGCACCGCCAGCCCGCCGACCACGACAGGCGGCTGGCCGGTGAGTGTCCGCACTTCCTCGACGGCCTGGACGACCGCGGCCATCGCGTCGCCCAGGAAGGTCACCCGGCTACCAGACACGGGCCCACCCCGGGTCTGGTAGCCAGGCGTCGAGGATCTCGCGCCCACGCCCCACGTCCTGAGCCAGATCGAGCGCGACGAACAGCGGATGCGCAAGCGGCCACCGCCACCGCTCGGGCAGGAGATCGACGCGACGGGCGCAGACGGCCGCCACCGGTGCGACCCGCACCGCGGCACGCGCCTGGGCCGGCGCCGGAGCGGCGCCGAGAAGCGTAGCCGCGCGCCGGAGCACCGCCTGATCGGGAACGAAGAAGTCAGGCACCTGGTCGGCGCGGACAGCGACCGGGGCACCGTACGCCGCGGCGGCGGTCGGGTCCGTCAACGCCCACCCGATCTCGTTTTCCACGTCACGCAGGCCGAGACGCAGCGATCTGGTGACGCCGCTGGTGTCACCCGGATCGGGGAGTCTGGCGAGATAGGCGCGCGGCGTTGGCCAGCGCTCGACCACCTGCCAGAACAGCCGCGAGTCCGTGACGACGTTCGCGGCGTCGACAAGACCGTCGTGCCGCAGCGCCGCCAGCAGCTCCGACACCGTGCTGGCGGCGCGGCCGAGCCGGCGCGCCAGCTCCCGGATGGCGGTGCCCGCTTGCGGCTCCATGAGCAAAGCGGTCGCGACCTCGAGCCCGGCCGTGCCGCTCAAGGCCCGTGTCCGCGCACCGCGTCCGGTGACCGGGCTGACCTCGGCGTCGATCACAAGGTTGCTCGAACGAAGCGCGATCCGGCCGCGCAGGTCGTAGTAGCCGGCCCGATGCTCGGTCAGCAGCTTCCGGGCCGCCCCGGTCACCCGGTCCGCGACGACCAGGAGAAGGAAGCCGCCCGATCCACCGGGTGGACGGCTGGCCGCGAGCAGCTGCGCGGCGACGCCCTCGGACACCAGTGACCGGCGCTTGAGCTCGATGGGAACCGCGACACCATCCGGGTCGAGCACGAGATCGACCCCGCGATCGGGCCCGGAGGCGGGCGGTCGGGCCTCGACTCCGAGCTGGCAGAAGGCGTCGACCACGAGGGCCTCGGTGTCCACGCGGACCAGCGTTCACACTGTTCGCTGTTCGGTCAATACCGAACACCGAACAAGGGCGCGGCGAGCAACAGCCCGCGAGATCGGGCGGGACAAGGACCGCGGACAAGGTGAGAGGGGTCGAACCGGGTCGGGTCGAGCGAAGCTCGACATCGGGGGTTCGGGGGGTTGCCCCCGGCAGACATCGCGGCAAACGCCGAAGCTGACGGAAGGTCAGCGATCATGGCAAGCCAGCCCGCAGCGTAGCCGGGGCTCGAACCCATCCGCTCCGTCGGGTCAGGTCGGCGCCATCAGCGGCCCCGGGGCCGGCAGCGACCTCGGCGCCGCCAGCGACCGCAGCATCCGTCGGTCGGTCTTCAGGCTGCTGGTGAGCGGCAGTGCCTCGACGATGTGCACCTCACGCGGGTACCGGATGGGACCCAGCCGGGCGCGGCCCCAGCGCACCAGCTCCTCCGGGGAGACGGTGCCACCCGGGACGAGTTCCACGAACGCGACCACCTCCTCCCCGCGCTGGGAGTCCGGTCGGCCCACGACGCCGCACGAGGCGACCTCGGGATGGGCGAGCAGGCCGTCCTCGACGTCGCGCGGATAGACGTTGACGCCACCCCGGATGATCAGATCCTTGATCCGGTCAACCACGTACAGGTAGCCGTCGGGGTCCAGCCGGCCGATGCCCCCGGTGTGCAGCCAACCGCCCCGCAACGCCCCCGCGGTGGCCTCCGGGGCCTGCCAATACCCCGTCATCACCATCGGGCCCCGCACGCAGATCTCCCCGTCCTGGCCCCGACCGGCCTCGCAGCCGTCGGGGAGCTCAATACGCACCTCGACCCCGGGGCCGGGCACGCCCACGCTGCCGAGTCGTGTTCCGCCCACCGGCGAGGTGGTGATGATCGCGGATGACTCGGTACAGCCGTATCCCTCCACCAGCTCGGCGCTGGGCAGCCGCCGGCGCCATTCGAGGGCGGTCTCCCGGGGCAGCGGCGCGCCACCGCTCGTCACCCGCCGCAGGGTCGACAGATCGTAGTCGTGCAGGGGCTGCGCGAGCAGCTGCGCCACCATGGACGGCACCAACGCACTGATGTTCACCTGGTGCTCGACCACGAGGTCGAGCCAGCTCCGCGGCTCGAACCAGCGCATGAGAACCATCGGTCCGGGGTTCACCATGTGCAGGGTCATGACGCTGATCGTCAGCCCGTAGACGTGGGACAGCGGCAGCGGCAGCAGGCCGGCCAACTTCTCGTCCGGGGTGGCCGACATCGCTGCCCAGCCACCCGCGGACAGCCCGTCGTGCGAGAGGACCACCCCCTTCGCCCGCCCGGTCGTGCCGCCGGTGTAGAGCAGCGCGGCCATGTCGGAAGGATCCACCTCCACAACCGGACTCTCCTCGCCGGCCTCGAGATCGGCGAAGCGCAGTACCGGGGTGGTGAGCCCGACCCGGAGTGTGCCGGCCTGGAGCATGGATCGTGGCGGGGACGGGGACGGGGACGGGGACGGGGACTGCGGCGGAGGCGGGGACTGCGGCGAGGGCGGGGAGACGCCGGGCCGGTCCCCGTCCGCCAGTATCAGGGCGCGCACCGCCGAGCCGCCGTCGCCGACCGCCGCGCGGACCCGGTCCAGGAACTCGGGTGTGGTGACCACGAACCGGGCTCCGCTGTCGACGAGGACGTGGCGCAGCTCGTGCTCGGTCAGCAGGAACAGCACCGGGGTCACGACCCCACCGGCCCGCCACACCGCCTGGTAGGTGACACCCACCTCGGGACAGTTGGCCATGCACACGGCCACCCGGTCGCCCCGGCGCAGACCCGCCGCCCGCAGGCCGCCCGACAACCGGCGGGCCCGCGCCAGCAACTCCCCCGACGTCTGGTCGCGTCCCTCGAAGCGAAGCTCCGCCGTGCCGCCGGTCCGTTCCTGCGCCAGGTCGGCGAGCCGACCGAGGCTGATCCCGGCCGGACGAGATCCGGTTGCGGTCACCATACGATCCGCCTTCCGTAGCCGTGTCTTCCTGTGTGCCCCTGCCTGCGCCCCTGTGCCTGTGCGCCCCGTGCCTGTGCGCCCCGTGCCCTCGTGATGGTGCACCGCGACACGCTCGTAGACCAGCAGGTACCGGCAGGACGTCACCCCGCAGCGTCACGACGGACGCCCGAACCACCGTCGGATGCCATGCTCGGCATACCTGCGGGAGACGGGACCGGTCCATCCCGCCCGGACGGAGGTCGGACGACGCATCGCCCTGTGAACGGCCATCACCCGCCCCCCCGCGTGGTGAAGCCGGGAAGGCCCGGTTCACGATGGTGGCCGGTCCCGACTCCGGACCGGCCCCGGACCGCGGCCATCGGTCCCGGCAGACGGAGGTGCCCATGGGCTCGCCCATTGGTAAGTCCTCGGCTTGGCGCAACTGGGCGGGCAATGAGACCGTCCGGTCGGTGCGCCTCGCCCGCCTCCGCGACGCGGAGGAGATCTCCGCCCTGGTCGGTACCGCCGTCCGGGACGGTCATCAGATCCGAGCGATCGGATCGTCCCATTCCATGAGCGCCATCGGCCGCCCGGACCCGGGCTCCGTCCAGGTCTGCCTGGACAGGTGCGCCGACCTCGTTGCCCTGGACGGCGGCAGCGGCCTGGTGACGGTGCGCGGTGGGATGACCATGCGCCGGCTGAACCGGCTGCTCGCGGAGGCCGGGCTCGCCCTGACCAACCAGGGCGACGTCGACGAGGTGACCATCGTGGGTGCCATCTCAACCGGCACCCACGGCACCGGGGCCCGCTTCGGCGGCCTGTGCACCCAGGTCCGGGCGCTCGAGGTGGTGCTCGGCGACGGCAGCGTGGTCACCTGTTCACGCGGCGAACGTCCCGAGTTGTTCGCCGCCGCCCGGCTGGGCCTGGGTGCCGTCGGCGTCGTCACGTCGGTCACCCTGCAGGCGGCGCCGCTGTTCGCCCTGCAGGTCCAGGAGGGCCCGATGCGCCTGGACAAGGTCCTCGACTCCTACGACGAGCTCGTCGACCAGACCGACTACCTTCGCTTCTCGTGGTTTCCGCACACCACGACGGCCCTGGTCAGACGCGGTCAGCGGCGTCCGCTCGACGACGGCCTGGCGCCGCTGCCCCGGCTGCGCTGCTGGGTCGACGACGAACTGGTGTCGAACACCCTCTTTGGCGCGCTGATGACGACGGGCCGGCGGATGCCCGCGGCGGTGCGGCCCATCGCGCACGTCAGCGCGCGGGCGTCGGGCAGCCGCACGTTCCGCGACCTGTCCTACCGGGTGTTCACCTCCCACCGCCGGGTCCGGTTCAAGGAGATGGAGTACGCCCTCCCCCGTGCCGATCTCGCCGCGACGCTGCGTGAGCTGGTCTACGCCATGGGGAGCGCGGACGTGCGCGCCGTCTTCCCGGTGGAGGTCCGATGCGCCGCCGCGGACGAGATCCCGATGTCGACGGCGTACGGCCGCGACACCGCCTACATCGCCGTGCACATGGATCACCGCGGTGCGCACGGCGACTACTTCGACCTCGCCGAGAAAATCATGTTGTCGGTCGGCGGCCGGCCGCACTGGGGCAAACTGCATTCGCTGGACGCGGCGACGCTGCGTGGGCTCTATCCCCGTTTCGACAACTTCCTGGCCGTGCGCGACGCCGCCGACCCGACCGGGGTGTTCGCGAACGCGTACCTCGACCGCGTCCTCGGCTCACCGGCCGGCGCCCCCAACGCTCGGTGACCTGACCACGGCACGCCACGGCGATTTCTCGCCGATGTGGCGACGGGCGGAGCCGCGGTCGCGGGAGGTTCAGCCCGCGGTGGTCCGGCCGCCGACGTCCTCGCCGAGGTAGGCCTGCCGGACCCGGTCGTCGGCCAGCAGGCTCGCGGCGGTGCCCGCCAGCACGACCTCGCCGGTCTCCAGCACGTAGCCACGGCCCGCGATCCGCAGCGCCGAGGCCGCGTTCTGCTCGACCAGCAGCACCGCGACCCCCTCCCGGTTGATCTCCGCGATCACCTCGAAGATGGTCTGAACGATCATCGGGGCCAACCCCATCGACGGCTCGTCGAGGAGCATCAGCCGGGGACGGCTCATCAGCGCGCGTCCGATCGCGAGCATCTGCTGCTCGCCACCGGACAACGTGCCTCCCGGCTGCGCGACCCGCTCGGCCAGCCGGGGGAAGAGCGCGAACACCCGGTCGAGGTCGGTCCGCACGTGCCGGCGATCGTGGTAGGCGCCCATCAGGAGGTTCTCGCGGACACTCATGCTCGGGAAGATCCTCCGGCCCTCGGGCACGTGGCTCACCCCCCGGCCGACGAGTTCGTGCGCCGGAATCGACGACAACGGGCGACCGTCCAGCCACGCCTGTCCCGCCCGGGGCCGCAGCAGTCCGGAGATCGTCCGCAGCGTGGTCGTCTTGCCGGCGCCGTTGGCCCCGAGCAGGGTGACGATCTCGCCCTCAGCCACCTCCAGGCTGACGCCGCGCAGGGCGGTGACGGCGCCGTAGGCGACCTCGACACCGGCCAGAGTCAGCAGCATCAGCGCAGTTCCTTCCACCCGGCAGGGCCGGCCGGGCTGGGATCCGCCGTATCGGGATCCGCCGCGCCGGCGTCGGCTAGGCCCAGGTACGCCTCGATGACCGCCGGGTCCCGCTGGACCTCCGCCGGCGTGCCGGACGCGATGATCCGGCCGAAGTTGAGCACCACCACCGAGGTCGCCACCGACATGACCAGTCGCATGTCATGCTCGATGAGCAGGACCGACACCCCGGTGCCCGCGATCCGGATGATCATCTCCGCCAGGTCGCGCTTCTCCGCCGGGTTCGTGCCGGCCGCGGGCTCGTCGAGCAGCAGCAGACGCGGCTCGGTACCGAGCGCCCGGGCGATCTCCAGCCGGCGTTGCTCGCCGTAGGGCAGTGACGCGGCGAGCTCGTGCGCCCGGTGCGGCAGGCCCACGAGCTCGAGCAGCTCCAGCGCGTGCCGCACGCCGTCACGCTCGGCCCGCCGGGCGCCCGGCAGCCCCAGCACCGCGGCCAGCGGCCCGTACCGCTGCCGCACCTCGGTCCCGATCTGGACGTTCTCCAGCGCCGACAGAGCGGGGAAGAGCCGGATGTTCTGGAAGGTCCGGGCGACGCCGAGCCGGGTGATGGCGTGCGGGCGGCGCCCCACCAACTCGGCCGGCCAGCCGGGCCGGGGCCAGAAGGTGACCGATCCCTGCTGCGGGCGGTATGCCCCGGTGAGGCAGTTGAACAGCGAGGTCTTGCCGGCCCCGTTCGGTCCGATCACCGCCAGGATCTCGCCTCGGCGCTGGCGCAGTGAGACGCCGTCGAGGCTGGTCACACCCCCGAACCGCAGCGCCAGGCCGCGGGCCTCCACCACCAGGTCCTCCGGGCCTCCGCCGCGCCCGGCGTCCCCGCGGCCCTGGCTGTCCCCGCGCTGCCGGCCCCGGGAGCGCCGGTGTCCCGGCGGCGAGACGCGGTGCGCTCCGCCCCTGGTCACGGCTTGCCTCCCGTGGGCGCGGCGCCCAGGGAGTCCGCCGCGCCGATGCCGACCTCCGCAAGCTGGATCTCCCGACGCCGTCGGCGCGACGGCACGAGTCCCTGCGGACGGAAGATCATCATGATCACGATGACGGCCCCGAAGTAGATGTACCGGTCCGCGGGCGGGACCTTGTCGCGCAGGTAGAAGGCGATGCCCTGGAGGACGACGGCACCGACCACCACCCCGAGCCGGGAACCCATCCCGCCGAAGATGACGACGGCGACGACGAAGAACGACGCCTGCAGGCTGAAGCTCTGCGGGTTGAAGAACTGTTTGGAGGCGAAGAGCACGCCGGCGAAGCCCGACACCGAGGCGCCGATAGCGAAGGCGAGCAGCTTCATCCGCAGGGTCGCGACCCCGGTCGCCTCGGCGGCGATCTCGTCCTCGCGGATCGCCGCCCAGGCCCGGCCGATCCTGGACCGTTCCAGCCGACCGAAGGCGATCATGACTCCGACGATGATGACCAGGAGTAGGTAATAATACGGTAGCGGGTCGATGCCCCACTCGTAGTCGAGGCCGAGCAGGTTGATCGACAGGTGCGGAACGCCGAAGGCCCCCCGGGCACCGTTCGTGATGTTGTCGGCGTTGTTCGCGATCAGATGGATGATCTCACCGAAACCGAGCGTGACGATCGCCAGGTAGTCACCCCGCAGCCGCAGCGTCGGCGCGCCCAGGACGACGCCGGCGAGCGCGGCGAGGACCAGCGCAATCGGGAAGACGAAGAACGGGTTGAGCACGAAAGGCGCGTGCCACGGCATCGCGGTCTGTGAGGTGAAGTAGGCCGTCGTGTAGGCACCGATGGCGAAGAAGGCGATGTAGCCGAGGTCGAGCAGGCCGGCGTAGCCGACCACGACGTTCAGGCCCAGTGCGAGCAGCGCGTAGATGCCGATGTCGTTGACCATCGACTGCTGCGCGGCGGTCGAGACGACCAGCGGGGCAATGATCGCGACCGCCAGGAGCGTCAGGTTCAGCGCGATCGGGCCGCCCCGGGTGGCGTAGGCCGCACTCACCGGCCCCCGGAGGCCGGCCGCCAGCCGGCCCGCCGCGCCCCGCAATTCGACGCCGAGCGCCAGGACGATCCACAACGCGACGGCGAGCCCCAGGTAGGGCAGGATCCGCGCGTCCAGCACCGAATCCTGAAATGCCTTCAGCGGTTTGTCGGAGCCCCCGGCCGGACCGGTCACCACCGCGGCGAGCACACCCACCAGCAGCAGTACCCCGAGCTGGCGCAGCCGGGCCAGGGAGAACAGCACGGCCGGACGCAGCAATGCGCCCGCCGGGCCGCCACCAGGCTCGCCACCCGCCCCGGCGGGCGGGAGCAGTGCCCCGGCGGTCGGCGGGCGGGCGGACGACGTCGCAGCGCTCACGCTGCCCTCCCCAGACGTTCCCCGAGCAGGCCGGACGATCGGATCATCAGGATGCCGACCAGGACCAGGAAAGCGATCACGTCCTTGTAGGACGTCTGGAAGATGTATCCGCCGTAGCTTTCCACCAATCCGAGGAGCAGGCCGCCGAGCATCGCCCCGCGCACGTTACCGATGCCGCCGAGGACCGCGGCGGTGAACGCCTTCACTCCGGGGACGAACCCCATGCTGTACGAGGCGTTGAACGTCATCGCGTACAGGAAGCCGCCGGCTCCGGCCAGCAGGCCGCCGAGCACGAACGTGACGATGATGATGCGTTCGACGTTCACGCCCATGAGAACCGCGGTGTCGGCGTCCTGGGCCACCGCGCGGATGCCCTGCCCGAGCCGGGTCCCCGCGACCAGCCGGTCCAGTCCGACCAGCATCGCGATCGCGACCGCGAAGATGACCAGCGACTGGGTGGAGACGCCCGCTCCGAACAGCGTGAACACCGTTCCGTCGGTGAACAGGTTGGGCAGGGCCACGTTCTGCCGGCCGAACTCCTTGCCGGCGAGGTTCACCGCGAACAGCGAGGCCCCGATGGCGCTGATGAGGTAGGCCAGCCGGGGGGCGGAACGGCGCCGCAGCGGCCGGTACGCCACCCGTTCGAGCGTGAAGGCGGCGAGCCCGCCGCAGATCGCGCCGGCGCCGAGACCCATGGTCACCAGGCCCACCGATTCGAGGCCGCCCGGGACCGAGCCGTCCCCGGGCAGCAGGGCGCGGGCGGCAAACAGCCCGCCGAAGGATCCCAGCATGAAGACCTCGCTGTGCGCGAAGTTAATGAGCTGAAGGACTCCGTAGACGAGAGTGTACCCGAGCGCGATGACCGCGTACAGGGAGCCGACCGTCAGACCGTCGACGGTCAGCTGCCAGAACTGGTCGAGGAAACCCATCCGTGTGCCTCGTTCACCACCAGGCGAAGCGGTGGCCGGACGTCCCACCCCCGGCCACCGCCCGCACCGACATCAGGACTTGACCAGGTCCGCGATGTTGCCGAGAACGGTGATCTGTCCGCCCTTGACCTGGTAGACGAACACGTTGGAGCCCTTGACCTCGCCGTTCGGCTCGAACGCCACGGTCTTCGTGATGCCGGGGAAGTTCACGGAACCGAACGCGCCGGCCACGGACTCCCGGGTGACGTCCTTGCCGAGCTTCTTGAAGACGTCCGCGAGGGCGAGCGTGGCGTCGTAGGCCTCACCGGAATAGGTGCCGGGCTTCGCCCCGTTGTTGACCTTCTTGTAGGACGCGACGAAGGACGCGGCCTTCGGGTCGGTGTTGGCGTCGCCGCAGGGGCAGGTGAGGTAGGCACCCTCGGCCGCGGCGGCCCCGGCCTGCGCGACGTACTGCGGGTCGAGCGAGCCGTCACCACTGATGATCTTTCTGGTGAAGCCCTTGCTCTTCAGCGCCTTCGACAGCAGCGCGAACTCGGGGTAGTAGCCGGAGTAGTAGAGGACCTCGGGCGCGGCAGCAATGATCTTCGTTGCCTCGGACGTGTAGTCCTTGGTCGGGTTGATGCCGTCGTGGGTCACGTTGACGCCCTTGGCCTTGAGCTCGGCCTCCAGCGCACCCGACAGGCCCGTGCCGTACTCGCTCTTGTCGTCCAGCGAGTACACCTTCGTCGCCTTGAGCACCGTGGCGATGTAGTCGGCCGCGGCCTTGCCCTGCACGGTGTCCGGGGCGATGACCCGGTAGAAGGTCTTGAAGCCCAGGGTAGTGAGCGCGGGGTTCGTCGCCGACGGGCTCACCGACAGCAGTCCGGCCTGGGTGTAGGCCGGCTCGCTCGCCTTGGTCGCGCCGGAGAACATCGGGCCGACCACCGCGACGACCTTGGAGTCATCGATCAGCTTCTGGGCGGCCGTCGGGCCCTGATCCGGCGAGCCACCGTCGTCGGACTCGGCGAGCTTGAGCTGGAACGGCGCGCTCGCATCCGCGTTGACCTCGGCGATCGCCGTCCGGACGCCGTAGAGGGCGTTCAGACCGAGCTGCTGGCTGTCGCCCGAGAGAACTCCCTGGAAGCCGATCGTGATGGTCTGCTTCCTGTTCGAGGACGAACCACTGTCACTCCCACAGGCCACCGCGGTCAACGCCACGGTCGCGGCAAGGGCTATCACTCCCAGGAGCGGGCGCCTACCCATGCAATTCCTCCTCCGGTCCCGCCGGACCCGACTCCGATGCCGTGGCCCGGCCCAATCACCCCGACCCAGTCACCCCGACCCAGTCACCCCGATGCGCCCGGCCCGCGAGCCGGTGCGCCACCGCCTAGAGAATGACGGGCTGACCAGCATCAATTCGCACCGCCCCCCGGATGGGCGGGCCGGCGCACGGTGGACACGCCGACGCGATCCCGCGGAACCCGGCACCTCAGCATGGCTATGCCCAGACCGCCGGGCTGGTGCCCAGCTGTGCCGGCGGGGAGATCCAGCTCGGCGCGACGCCGGCCACAGTGGCGGCCGGGCGGATGTACGACAGGGGTCCGAACTCGCTGTTCATCGTGGCGCAGAACTCCTCGACATCCTCCCGGGTCGGGTCGGAGAGCGCGAGCGTGTCGTGGTGTCCCAGCCCCTGCAGCCAACGACCAGTCCGGGCCAGGGACACACCGACGTGCCAGCTGCCCCCCTCGGTCGCCCGGCGCGCCAGCGCGTCCAGCACCCCGTAGACGGTGAGGTAGCCGGTCGCGTGATCGAGGGCCTGTGCCGGCAGCGGCACGGGGCGGTCGGATCCGGTCACCGCCGCGGCGGCGGTCGCGATGCCGGACGCGGTCTGGACCAGACTGTCGAACCCGCGCAGACCGCTCCAGGGGCCCTGCCGTCCGTACGCGGTGATAGGTCGCGCAGACGATGCCCGGCCGGATCCTGGCGACCGTCTCCGGGCCGAAGTCGAGCCGGTCGAGGGCCATCGGCCGGTAGGCCTGGAGCACCACGTCCGCCGAGGCGATCAGCTCGCGCAGCCTGCGGGCGTCCGCGGCCACCCGCAGGCTGAGGAAGGCGTTGCGCTTGCCGAACCCGGTGTCGACGAGCACCGTGTGCACCTCCGGCAGGTGGGCGGCGCCGACCCGCAGGACGTCGGCTCCGTAGGCGGCCAGCGTGCGACCGGCGACGGGACCGGCGATGACCCGGGTCAGGTCGAGCACCCGCAGACCCGCGGCCGGCGTCTCGGCCAGGGGCGCGGCGAGCACCGGGCCGTCACCGAGCCGGCGCACCTCGACGAGGGGAAGCTCGTCGACCGCCCGGGCCTGCCTGTGCTCGCGCCATTCCCGCTCGCTGCGGGCCATGCTGGCGCACAGACCCATGGCGTGCAGCTCGAGTTCCAGCGGCTCGGCCTCGAAACGGCGGATGACCCGTTCGACGGCGGCGCGCTCGCCCGGCGTCCCAAGAAGATCCAGGATCCCGTTGCGGTGGTGCGGGAAGTTACAGTGCAGCTGGATCCACCGGTCGTCCCCGGTGCGGTAATACCCGGAGATCGCGTCCCACGGGCTCGGCGGTGGCTTGCCGGCCATCCGCAGGTACCGTTCGCTGCGGAAGACCGCGCTCGCGTGACGGGTGTCCACGGTGACCTCCGGCGGGGCCCCGCCGCCGCGGGCCGCGAGCAGGCGGCTGGCCCCGACAGCCGCGGCCGCCACCGACGCGGCCGCCATCATCGTCACCCGGTAGAGGCTGGGAAGGACGTCGGCGGGCCCGGTCACGGTCAGCCGCTCGGCGATGTCCGGATCCTGTACCAGCGACGCGACCTCGGTGACGATCTCCGAGTTCTGCCGTTGCCCCATCCACCCATCCTGTCCCACCCTGGCACGCACGCTGCGCCCCGAGCGCACCGTCGGCCGAACCGGAACAAGGCCGGCATGACCGACAAGACGATCCTGGGAGCCAAGAGCCGCAATGCACAGAAAATCCTACTTTGCGTGCTGTCCCGGCCTCCGAACTCTCGCTCGCCCCCCGGGCCGCCCAAGGCCCATTCTGGTCATGTGTAGGTACTTTCGCCATGACACCGGGCTCGCAGTCGCCCGGTCCGGGTGGTCGGCAATGGCAGGAGACACCCCGTGCGCGTGCAACGCTCGCTGTACGAGGTGCTGGACGTGCCGCCCAGCGCCACCGCCGAGCAGATCCGGCATACCTACCGCATGGCCGCCCGCCGCACCCATCCCGGCGGCCGGTGGTTCGTCACCGGCCTTCGATCGGGTCAGACCGGTAGCCGCACGCGTAGGGAACCGGCCGGGCGCCCGCCGCCGAGCACCGTGGGCGCCCCGAGCACGGCGAGCTGAGCGAAGTCGAGCTCCAGGTGCCCGGGGGCGTCCGGACCGGGAAGAGCACCCAGGCGGGTCAGCACGGCCAGCGCAACCGGGATGCCGGGCCGCCCGCTCCCATCCGCGATCTTGACCGCGACCACGTGACCCTCGGGCGTCGCCACCACCGTGACACCCTCGGCGCCGTTCTTCGCGACGACGCCGGGTACCGCCCGCATCAGGTCGGTGTCGGACCGGCCGACACCCCCGATCAGCTCGGGATGCGCCCGCATGGCGTTGATGACCCGCCACTCGGGGCTGCCCGGCGCAGCCCGGACCATCGCCCGCAGTCCGCGGGCCAGGCCCGTGAGCGAGAACGCGAACAATGGGGCCCCGCACCCGTCCACGCTGGTCGCGACGATCTCCTCGCCGGCCAGCTCCTCGATCGTGCGCCGGATCACCTGCTGCAACGGATGATCGGGATCGGTGTAGTTCTCGATCGGCCAGCCGGCCGCTACGCAGCAGACGATCATCCCCGCGTGCTTGCCGGAGCAGTTCATCAGCACCGGCTCCGCGCGGCCCCCGGAGCGAAGGTGCGCCTGGGCCGCGGCCGGGCCCAACGGAAGATCGGCGGGACAGCGCAGGGTGTCGATGGAGACGCCCGCCACCGAGAGGATCTCCAGCACCCGCGCGAGATGCACCGGCTCGCCGCTGTGGGAACTCGACACAATGGCAAGCAGGTCACCGGGGATCTCCCGGCTCAGGAAGATGCCGTCCAGCCCGGCACGAAGCATCGCGGCGGCCTGAAGGGGCTTGACCGCCGACCGGGGGAAGATCGGGTGGTCGGGCACGCCGACGATGAGCGCACCGTCCCCGTCCCGACCGAGGCCGATGACGGTGCCGTGATGGCAACTCTCCACGAACGGCGCACCGCTGCGCAGCCCCCGGACGACCTCGGCGACCAGCTGCGGGCCCTCCGGCGGCTGCATACAGCCAGCCTACGTCGGGCCTTCTCCCGCTCACCCGTTCTC
>NZ_CDWTNB010000076.1:0-18222 GCF_977947065.1 Frankia sp. CgJB1 | reverse complement strand
TTATACACCCGTTACAGCATGCGTGTGGGGGGTGATGACGCTCTATTGCGCCAGGATGAGGATGGTTTCGAGTTCGCATCCGAGTACGGCGGGACGGTGACGCAGGTCTACCAGGAGAAGACGTCTGCCTGGAAGAAGCGTCGGATCGTGCAGCCGGACGGGCGGATTATGACGCGGGTGATCCGGCCGGAGTATGAGCGATTGTTGGACGATCTTCGATCGAAGGTAATCGATGGTGCCGTTGTCTATGACTTGGACCGTCTCACCCGTGACATGCTGGACCTGGAAGACGCGATCGAAGTTGTCGAGGTTTACGGGTGTCCGATCGTCGGCCCCGGTGTGGATCTGACGACGGAGTACGGGCGGAACAATGCCCGTGCCCAGGCTGTAGCGGCGAACAAGGCGAGCGCCGACACGTCGCGTCGGGTCAAGCGTGCGCACAAGCAGTACGCCCAGGAGGGGAAGCCGGTCGGGACGGTGCGCCCGTTCGGGTGGAATGCCGATCAGCGGACGTTGAACGAGCCGGAGGCTGACGCGATCCGGGAAGCGGTGGCGGATCTTGCGGACGGTATGCCGATCGTGGACATCGTCCGCAGGTGGGACAAGGCGGGGTTCACCGGTACCCGTGGCGGTAGGTTCCAGCTCACCACGGTGCAACAGATCATGCGGAACCCGCGTCTGTGCGGGTTGCGTGCCCGGAGGCTACAGACCCCGAACGACGACGGGACGATCAACACCCGTATGGAGATCGTGACCCGGAAGGAGCGGCAGCCGGACGGGACGGTGAGGGATGTTCCGGTCGCCGGGCAGTGGCAGCCGATTGTCACGGTCGACGAATGGCAGAAGATGATTAACGTGATTGGTGATCGTCACATCGCCGGGCGGAGCAAGAACGCGCGGGTGCATCTGCTGAGCCAGATAGCCCGGTGTGGTCTGTGCGGTAAAGGGTTGCGTGGAACGTCCCGGGGGGAGGGGAAAGATCCTATCTACCAGTGTAAGGGCCGGGTTAGGGGAGGATGCGGGGGCGTGGGCCGCAAAGGCCCGAAAGTCGACGCTTAGGATTCGGAATAAAATAACTTGTTCACTTCGGGGTCCTCGCGAGCCCGTGACCTGCGAAGACGCATATTGGCTTGCATTAATTACTTCATTACGAATTCTAACCGGAGATTGTCACGCCAAGTAGTCGTGCGATTCTTTGCCGTTTCTCTGGCGACCAGGAGAGAGCCTTAGCCGCCTGAACCGCCCCCCCCCCCCCACGCTTCCACGTCCGGGGGGAACACCCGCCGACGCCCAGGCCCGGACGCAGCATCCACGGCCGGTGCCGGTCGGGTGGCGGCCCGCCCGCCCACCCCCACCGGTGGCGGCGTGACAGCCTTCCCGGCGGTTGACCCGATGGCCGGGGTGACAAGCGTATCGGCACCTTCGGTGCTCATCTTCTTGGCGGGCACGGCCACCGGCCCGGCTGATTCGGTCTGGCCATCGGGATCCCAGTCGTCGAACGGCAGCATCGCCCCATCGGTCATCCGCTCAGCCCGCCAGCAGTCCACCCGGCAGGCCTGCCGCCGCAGGCGGTCCCGTGCGCGCCGGCCCGGCATCACCATCGGTGAGCAGGCCCCGCCCGGCATACCGCCACACGCCGACGGCCACCGTGTTCGGGTCCCCGTCCGGACGGCCGAACGCATCCACGAGCCCCCGGCCGGACAGCGCCCCGCCGATCAGCCGCGCGTAGACCCGCCGCGCACCGCGCAACGCGCCGAACGTCGTGCTGTACTTCCTGCTTTTCGTGATCCAGTGTCCACCCCAGCCAAAGGCGTGGGACCAGCGGATCAGAGCGGGGAGCCGTCCGGGTTGCCGTCCGGCGGCTTCGTCGAGTGCCGCCGCGAACGTTTCATCGGTGCCAAGCTGCCAGCAGGTTTCCACCATCCGCCGCGCATGCGCGTGCAGGGGGAGCCGGGCGAGATGGGCCAGGCTACGCACCGGCCGGTCCAGCAGCCCCCCGGCCGTGACACTCTTCGTCAGGTATTTCGCCAGATAGTTAGCGATCTTCCCCGAGGTGGTGGGTCCGTCCAGCGCGACCGGCCGAATATCGACCTGCTCACCCCAGCGGACCGCCAGTGTTCCGGACGGGTCGTGCGGGTCGGGCGCGGCCACGGACACCTCCGCCACGACGGCCCGCAGACAGTCGGCAACCAGACTGGTGGTCGCCCACCCGGGCGGCGCCACGAGGTCATCCGGGTCCTCGCCGCGCCCGTCGACCCGGACGACGGCGTGCAGGTGGACCAGGCCCCGGGCCTGCATCTCCGCCGCCTTCACGAAGGTGATCCGTACCTGACGGCGCAGACCGGCCACCGTCAACCCCGCCGCCGCCGCGACCGCCGATTCCACCCGATCCCGGGTGACCTTCCACAGCATCGGCGCGAGCGAGTTCCAGATGACCGCGCCCGGATAGTCGAAGCAGTCCGGGCACAGCGGCTGTCCGAGCGTGGGATCCCCGTCCCCGTGCCGGGCGTGGCAGCCCGCCGGCCGTCCATGCGGGCATTCGCCCCGCCGAGGACGGCACGCCCGCGCCTCACCCCGCTTCCCCCGGGACCGGCGGGAGTGCACCGGGCCGAAACTCGGCGCGGTCAACGTCACGAACAGCGCCGGATGACCGCTGACCGTGTCGGGAACGCTCGTGCCATCGGCCAGCCCGGACAGCACGATCCGCCGCGCGTCCCGCTTGTAGAGCTCCGAGCACGCCGGACAGACGCTTTCCCGCCGGTTGTTGCACCGCACATGCACCACCCCGCCGGGCAAACCCGCCGCCGAGAACGCCCGCCGCACCTCCCCGGACGCGACATCCACATGATCCGTATGGCCCTTCAGGCGAATCGGAGAAGCACAGCCACCGACTACCGCAACCTGTACGGACTCCGCCACTTTCCGTGACCCCTTTCGGGTGTGGCAGAGCCACACCACCCACACACGGGAATCAGATGGAGGGGAAACGCGCCGCGATCATCGGCGTGAGATGGTCAGCCGGACCGCCGAAACTGCTCTTCCCAGCGCGCCCACGCTTGTTCAGCGGCTGGTGAGCCGTCGTCCGCCGTGACCGGCGGGGGAGCCGGGGGCAGCGCCGGGGGTGGCGGGGGTCGCCGCCACGCGCGCAGCGGAATCGTCGGGTCATCCACGTCCCAGCCGGGGACCGGCGGGGGTGGTGCAGGGTGGGGAGGCGGCGCGGGGGCCGCAGGTGGCATGGACGGCACCGAGGGCAGCTGTGGTCGCCACCCTTCCGCCGGTTCCACCGGGGTGGTGGGACGGACCGGAGCATGCTGCGCGGCCATGGTCCGGATGTCGTCGTCGGTGAGCCATCCGGCCCGGACCCGGACCGGGGTCGGGTCTTCGTCCACCAGGACGTAGCCGACCCCGGGCAGGCCCCGGGGAATGCGGTCGCAAAGCGCGCCCCGATCCCGGGCACCCTCCCCCAACACCATGTTGATCTATACTGGTTCCGTCAGCCGGAGCGCGACCCGGACGGGGAACAGGTCCCGGAACGGCAACACATCCTTGCCGGGGTCTTGCAGCGCACCGACGACGACCCCCGGTGCCCGGCCCTGGGAGAGCAACAGTTGCAGCGCAACCGCGATCCGCTTCTTGACCGCCGCATCGGACACGTAGGCCGTCAGGCTCGCGACCTCATCGATGATGATCACGATCAGGGGATCGTCCGGGGTGGGTGTGTGGGACCGGGCCACCCCGCGTAGCCGGCCCGTGCGCCGCTCCATGACCGTCACGGCATCTTCGAGGAAATCCGCGATCGTCGCCGCGGTTACGCCGAAACGCGCGAACAAAGGTTCCCCGAAGGCGAGTTCCATGCCGCCCTTCGGGTCACACGCCCAGACCTCCGCGACGCCCCCGCGGATCGACGGGGCAAGCGCCCGGATGATCGACCAGATGACTGAGCCTTTACCGGCCCCGGTGGCCCCGGCGATGAGCACATGCGACCCGCGCAGCGGCAGCAGCCAGGCCCGACGATCCTCCCGCACCCCGATCGGTAGGGCGTCCAGCTCACCGGCCGCACCGGCGGGCAGCAGATCCGCGCGGACTGCCCAGTCTAGCACCTCACGGCGCACCAACACCAGGCCGACCCGGTCCGCCCGGTCCAGATCCGGAGAGATCCGCACCTCCCGCAGCTTCAGCATGGCCGTCAGCTTCCCCGCCGCCTGTTGGAGATCGTCCACGCGCAGGCCTGGTGACAGGACCAGCCGCAGATGCCAGCCCGCCGCGCCCCGCCGCGCCCGCCGTATCCGGGGAACACGCCCACCGCCCCCAGCAGACGGTGTTTCCACCCGGCAGGCATGGCAGGCAGCCGCCCAGCGTCGCCGCAGCCGCCCACCCAGCAGCCAGCCGACCACCGCCCGGCGCAGCACCGGCACGACCACAGCACGACCAGCACCAGGCCGAGGAGCAGCCCCCGTCCCCAGATCGATTGCGGCACCATCAGCAGCACGAGCAACGCCAGCACCTCACGGCGCCATCCCCACATATGCCGTAGGCCGTACCGGACCAGCAGTTCCGGCACCGACGGCCGCAACGACAGCCGAAACTGATCTTTCCGCATCCGGCCCGGCCGGATCCGTAGCACCGACACACCTACTCCTTTTCGCGCACGAGCAGGACCGGCCGGGGTGGCGGCACACGGTCAGGGCACCGCCACCCCCGAGCCGGTTAGCTCTTGCTCGACACTCCGGTGATCGACGCAGCCGAGTACGAGATGCCGTGACGGCCCTGCATCTGCCAGGAGCGGCCCACCAGGCCCGTCAGCCGTACCGGCGTCCCCGGCTGTACCGTCGGCGCCTCACCGGCGATCCGGACCGTGATCACTTCCGCTGTGCCGTCCGCCATCGCGACTGCAACCGGCACGGTCCACAACGGCAGCCCATCCGCGTTCCCTCGCTGGCTGCCGGACTCTCGGTCTATCACCGACGCAGCCGGACCCATCGCGGTTACCACGGAAAACGCCGTCACGTCCACGGGAATCACCCGCATCGCGTCACCTCTGATCATTGGTATTTTCTGGTGCCGCCCGTCATCGGCCTGATCTCATGGTCTCCCGAGGTAGTGCGCCGAAAGCGCCTAGGTTGTGCGTGAAAAATGCGCCAGCCGGCCACCCGCTTTTCACGCAGTCCGCACGCACAACCAGCGCACCCGGCACACGGAAAAGCGGGGTACAGGAAAGCCCTGTACCCCGCCCGTGCCCCTCGTGCTACCGCTGGAGGAGCAGTTTGCATACCTGCACCGCGAGATCCCACATCAACGCATGTTCACGGTCACCCCGCAGGCTCGTCGGTGCGATCCGCAGCGCATCCGCCGCCCGCGCCCGCCGCATACTGACGCGCAAACCCGCCGTTCCGGGGGAGAGCCCGAGCAGCAGCCGCACCGCCCGATCCTGCGGACTATCCAGCCCCGCCGCCGCGTTCCGGATCAGATCCTCAGCCGCGAGCATCCGCGCCGCCCACGGCGTTACCCCCGGCTCCAGCACATCCACCACCCCGGGGGTGTACGCCCCGAGCCGTGCGGCCGTGGCGCCGTGACGGATCGTGGAGCACAGCCCCATCCACAGCATGCCCAGATCCGGCAGACCCTCCACGCTCACCAGGCCTCACCGGCCGCGACGGTCACCGACACCGGACCAGGCCCCGGCCGGTGCAGCACCTCCACGACCACCGTCGCCGCCAACGACAGCGCGCACATCCCCGCGCACCACGCCATCAGCGCCAGCACGAACAGCGTCTGATGACGCCGGGATATCTCCTCGGAGGCCAGCTCGACACGCCGCCGCATCACCACATCGCCTTTCCGACCATCCGGATCACGGAAATGACGATCACGGCGACGACGATGAACGGGATCGCGGCCGACGCCTCAGAAAACAGAAAAAGGCTCAGGTACAGGCACCAAAAGAAAGCTACCCACCAGCCAAACCCGAAGGTGGTCCGCACATAGTAACGGGGCATGGGAAAACCCTCCAGGAACGAAGACCGTGAAGCCGACCGCCTCACACACCCCATCCTGCGGATCAGGAATCCCTTTTCCTAGGACAAGACGCGGATTGTCCGCGGCTCTTTCACAGACCAGACCCAGACCAGCCACGGACGTCCGCTCTACATGTCCCCAACCCGGACGGAACGCGGACGGAGCACAGACACGCACCGTGCATAGTCAGTGGCCGGACGGCACGCGGACGGAACCCGGACACCACGCGGACGCGCCAACACGAGACGAGAAAGGATCGCCATACCCCCCGACGTGACAGAACTGACCACAGTCCTAACCCTCTGCTACCGCAACGGTATCCGGTTGCCTACCTACATGATCACCCCTGATGTACGCCGACAGCTAACAGACATGATCGTTCCGCCGCGAGTTGAGCCCGAGGAACCCGACGCGCTTCTCCGCAGGGCTTTCACCGCCCACGCGATCATCAAAGCCAACGTTGCCGCCATCGGCGGGAGCGAAGCACGCGCGCTCCGCCTCCTCCTGGACCTCGACGGGAAAGAAAAACACAGCGTCACCGACCGGCCCGCAGACGCTGCGGAGCCGTACGACATCACCGGGGGCAGCTTCCTGCGCCGCCATCAACGCACCGTCACAGAAGCACTAGCGGCGGAAATCTGGCGCAGGCTCACCGCCGCACAGCCCACCGCCGACCCCCAGGCCATCCCCATGCCCTGGACACCCAGCATCCCACCACCCCCGCATGCCTTCCCCACACCTCACATCCCCACCAGCACACCACCCCCGCCAGCACACCACCCCAACCGAGTCACCGGCGAGATCACCATCCCCGCCGTTGCCAGCCAGCCCCCAGCACCCCCACCACCGGTAGAGCACTACCGGCCCCGCCGCATACGAGAAGACCCCGGACTGGGCGCGAGGGGGCGCAACCCGGATCCGAGGCCGGTCAGGTGACCGGCAGGGAAGCGCAGGCCTGCCGGCCACGTCTTCAGGGTGGGAGGACCCCGCCCGGTGGTTGGGGGGCAGGGCGGAGTCCTCCCCGCAGTGACGGGCAGGCGCCTCTACCCGTCACGGGCTTACAGGCGGATGCCGTCCCTTCGCACCCGGGCGGCAAGATCCCGGATCCTCCGGGTGGGGACGAGTTCCCACACGGTGCGCAGCGTCGCCCGCCCCTCCGTGCCCACCACCCGGACCCGATGCGGCACCCACTCGCCCGGCATCCCGTCGTACCGGTCGCCCCCCATCGTGATCACTGCAAGATCATCCTTGGGGTGCTGTGCCCGTAGCCGCAGACCGATCACCACCGCCAACCCCGTGGCCTCCGCGGCACACCCCCGGGTATGGATGGTCACCGTGCCCCGCACATCCGGCGCCGCGATCGCAGCCCCGAGCGCTTCCATCGCCAGCGGCTTCAATTCCGCCGGGTAGAACGCCATGCCCAGCCGGGTGCCCGCCGCAGAGCTACGGACCGGCCGGGCGATGAGAAACCCGTCACCCGTCCGGCCGCCGAGGTAGCGGCCCCACCGGGGAATCCTGTCCTGCTTGATCGTCCACACCCGGCCTGACGGATCGCCGTTCCTCGCGTCTCGGCTCATAGCCGGTTCTTCCTGGCCAAGGCCGCGTACCGGGACAGGGACATCACTTCCCACATCGTGTGTTCCACCCACCGGCCACCGCCGTCCAGCAGCCGGACCTGATGCGACACCGGCATGATGCCGACTCCCCCGAACTCTTCCGGTCGCAGCGCACAGCCGACCGTGACCACCGGCAGGTCCACCCCGGCCGCCACCCGGTCCCCGTGGATGTACCGGCCGAGCAGAAACGCCAGCCGGGTGTTCCCCGGCGGGCAGGTCCGAGGATGCACCGTCACCGTGGCCACCTCGTCCTGCGCCGTGGCCGCCACCGGCCGGAGCCTCACCTGTACACAGCGGTTACAGTCCACCTCCAGCACCGGCCCGGCCAGAAGCAGCCCGTCGCCGCCGGGGAGCTCCACGTCCGGGATGTTGCCGGCCTGCACGTCCCACAGCCGGGTCACCGTGTCTCCCGCCCCGACCGGGCGCCACCGTGGAGCAGACAACCCAGCCGTGGTGCCGGCCCGTCCGGCAGCACCCCCCAGCGGGTTGCCGTGCACGAGGTCCGCCCGATCGTCCACGTCACCCGTACCAGCAGGTCTTCCACCAGAATGGGCAGTTCCACCACCGGTTCCCCGGCCCGGGCATGCGCCCACCGGTGGGCCCGGTCGAACTCCGCCCGCGGAAAGCTGGTGATCAGTACACCGTCGCCGTCCAGGACCAGCAACGGCCACCCCCCGGTCACAGGACCACCACCGGATCATCCGGCCGGTGCAGCACCAGCGCCGGCACCACCAGCCACTCCCCGTATCCGTGGGCACGGGCATGCCGGTCCGCGTCCCGGGGGGTGGCGAAGTAGCCGACCACCCCGTCCACGTCCCGGTCCGGCCCGTCGACCACCGCCACCACCCACACCGTGGCCGCCTGATCCGCCCCCGTACCGGCCAAGATCCGCGACCACGCCTCCGACCAGCCCGGGTGTTCCCCCCGACCAGCCCTGGCAGCGGACATCGCCCCGCCCCCGACGCCGGCACGCTCACCCATCACCGGCCCCCACCCCGGCAGCCGGGGGAACCGGCACCGAGGGAACCGGCAACGCCGCCAACCGGGCGAACCCGAACTCACCCCGACCCACCCCGGCCAGGAACACCGCCCACTCCCCGGCCTCGAACAGCAACCCCGCCCCCGCCGGGATCCGGCCGTGCCGCACCGCTATCCCCGGGGTGTCGAGCAGCCCGAGCGTCCCAACCGGCACTGCGGCCACCTCCACCGCCCCCGGGCCGGCCTGCGTCGTCCGCCACCAGGCCAGACGATCCCGGCCCCGCACCGGCACCTCACATTCCAACCGGGCAAAGTGCTCGTCCTCCCACCGGCCCACGCCAGGACCCCCCTCGTCTCGTGATCACAACAAGGTGGCCCCGGGCAGGCCCCACCCCGTGGAACAGCCCGCCCGGAACCGTTCACAGCGCCCGCCGAGGACACGAAGGCCAACCCGACCAGAACCGCCGGGCATCACTATCGGCCACCGAACCAGGCATCACAGTGACCGTCGGGGCGCAGGGGAACGCCGCCACCATGACGGCACGGCACGGCATCCGCATGCCATCCGTGCCTTCCTGATGCCATCCCGTGACATTCGAGGCCGGCGGTCGGAACATGGCACCTGACCAGGACCTCAGACCCCGCCAGACAGTCGGAAGGACCGCTGATGGCCCCGCCCCGCAGCGACACGATGCTCGCCCGACTACTTCATGATCGGAACTGGAGTTACGACGACTTCCGCCGTGTCTTCGACACCACCACCCGCACACTTAGCCGGGAAAACAACGATCTTCGGGTGCCGGAGCCACTCAGCGACCGGCAGGCGAAACGGTGGATCGCCGGCCAGGTAGCCACCAGGCCCTATCCGGCGGCATGCCGGGTGTTGGAGGAGATGTTTCACGTTTCCGTGGAAGATTTGCTGACCCGGAATCCCACTCGCTACCGTGAGACACAGGCCGTAGCCCCGCCGCCCATGCTACCACGTCCCGTCATGGTTCCCGCTCAGGCGGAGCCCAGCAGCGGGCCGCCCCGCGAGGAGATGAGTCCGTCGCGCCGCCGTGACCTACTCGGCACCGGCATCCTCCTTGCCGCCAGCACCGCCACGACTGGCGCCACCAGCCGCGCCGCGCAGATCTCCCGCGCCATCGCCGCGTCCACCCCGGACCCCCTCACAGTGTCGCCCAGCTCCACCAGGGCATCCAACGCCTCACCCGGATCTACTCCACGACACCGCACGCGGATCTACTCGGACCCGTCGAACAGGCGTGGGACGATGCGGAAGCCCGGTTGGAAACCAGAGTCACCGGCACCGACCGTCGCGACCTCGAACTCCTCGCCGGCCAATACGCCTTCTACCGTGGTCGACTCGCCTTCGACATGGGCGATGACGACGGCGCGTTGACGTTCTTCGTCCTCGCCGCTCAACACGCCCAGGCAGCCGGTAACCCACTACTTGCCGGATCGGTTGCCGCCATGCGCTCCGCCGTGGCCTTCTTCGCCCGCGAGTTCGAGACCGCTGCGGACATCGCCGCCCAGGCCCAGCCGCAGGCGCACCCCTATATCGTCCCGCTCCTCGCCTGCGCACAGGCCCGCGCCTACGCCATCACCAGCCGCGAAGACGAAGCACTAACCGCCTTGCGGACCATGAATGATCATCTCTGGACCGGCAACCGCCTGCCAGGACCTTCACCGATCGACGAAGAGTCCAGCGAAGCTTTCAATGCGGTGGTAATCGGCTATCTCGGCAAGGGTGACGAAGCCGAGCCACACGCCCGCGCATCGTTGGCGATGCTCAGCGGAACCGGACGGTACGTCAGCACCGCCGGCACCCATCTCGCACTCGCACGGGCCTTCATCCACCGCACCCACCCAGACCCCGAACAGGCAGCCACCGCAGCAAGTGACGCCCTCATGATCGTTGACGGCAAGGAAGTGACCAACGGCCCGACCTTCAACCGGGCCGCCGGTATTTGGCACACCCTCGCCCGCAACGAGGAGTGGGCACGGCTCGAACCCGTCCGCGACCTGGGTGAACAGGTCTCATCTGAGCGCCGTGCGCTCCCAGCAGGCCCAACCATCTAGATCGTCGCCAATGTTCTCTACCCCATTTTTTTTCAAGGGCGACCTTCGGCCGCCGCGGTGGGCCTGCCGCACGCGCCGCGCGTCGCCGTGCGCGCCGCGCCTACGGGATCGCCGCACCCGGCCGGGGCCCCGCCTCCCTCCGGTCGGCACCCCGGCCGGAGCGTCGTCCCGTCGGCCCGTCGGAGCGTCAGGCCCCCCGCCAGGGGGGTTCGTGACGATCGTGACGATCGGCGGTGAGGGTGCCGCTGGTCCACGCGGGTGGTCGACGGGTCGAGCGAGGTCCGGCGAGGGTAATGCCGTTGCTGGTTGTTGGGGCTCCGCCCCAAACCCCGGCCCTCGCTCTGGAGGAGGGGGAGATGCCGCGTACGTCCGCTGATCTCCTCCGCCGCCCGACCGACGGAGGAGATCAGCTCAGCCCGGGGTCTATGAAGATCAAAAACTGAGTCGGGTGACGTCGCAGCCACCCGACCCGATCCTGATCATTTCTTAGGTGAACAGCGAGTCGACGAGAGCGCAGCCCACCGGATCGCCCGTATCCAGGACGTCACGTACTGCAAAGACGCGGACCCCCGTGCAGCGCAGCATGCCCAGTACCGCCATGCGCCCCGCTTCAGTGGTGGCCAACCGGTCGATCGTGTCGACGACCACCAGGTCGTAGGCGCCGGAGTGGACGAGCCGGACGACCGCCGCCCACTCATGCAGCCTGTCACCGGTCTGGTAGACTGTCCCACCGGCCTGCCAGGCCCGTGCCGAGCATGCCGCAGCGAACACCGCCCGCTGATCATCCCGTTCGGTCACGCTGACGTCCTGACGAACGAAGTTCAACGCCCGCGCCAGCCCCGGCATCACGCATCCTCGCCGGATGCGCGGCAAGCCGACACGCCGTCCGACGCCTCAAGCAGACCGAACCACACCGCATCAAGGACCGCGAGGCTGTTAGTGCTCGTCACGATGCCGATCATCGCGGACAGGTCACGCAGCGCCGACGCCGCGGCACGAGGTTCCCGGGCGGACCGTCGTCCAGCTCAGCCGCCACCAATGCCAGCGCCTCGCGCACCCTGGCAATCAACTGATCAACGAGGTAGGCGCTCTGCCGCACCGGATCATCTGGCATAGTAAACATAGGTTCCGCTCCTGATCTGGCAGGTTGTGGGACTCAGGCCCGGATCGGTGTTCCCGCACCGGTCGGGCCGCTTTCGTTGCTGTACCTACATCATCGCAAACTTTGTATAGGTTGTTGAAGGCCGGAAACGGCGAACGGCCAGCAACCCCAGGCGAGGTCACCGGCCGCCGCACGGTAGCGGGTCTTGCGTTACTCGCTCTTTGTGATCTCTCGCTCGTCTTCCGATCGGGTGCCGTGCCAGATGGACGCATACGTAGCCTGTACCGCCAGATCAGCCCACCAGGTAGCCGCCTCACGATCCGTGCTCATAGCGTCGACACAGACCCGCATGCCGCCCGGAAACACGAGTACCGGCCGACGGACCTGGAAACCCGGTATGATCGGCGGCATCTCGACTGCCGGAGGTTCCGCCGGATGCGCCATCAGCACCACACTAAGATCCGAACGCATGCCGTCCGGCAGCCGAGACTCACCATCTGAGATCATGGGCATAGGTCACGTTCCCTTCCAGGAGGATGCGAGATCAAGGCCCTGGCGGAGAGAGTGGGAGCTCACCGCCAGGGCCGCCTATTGGGGCACCCCAAGAGTAGCGAGATGCTTGGGATGCCGCAATAGGCTGTAGCCCATGGGCGAGAACGACCTGTGGACGACGGGCGATATTGGACGACGTCTCGGCATCACGGCCGAGCGTGCCCGCCAGCTTTCCCACCGCCCAGACTTCCCCGCACCGCATATCGATCAAGGTACGGTCCGTCTCTGGCAACCCGCCGACGTCGAGACATGGATCACGCAGTACCGACCGGCAGCCGCCAAGAGCCAGCCGCAGCCCTAGGCCCCAGCCATGCCGAGTCGTTGCCCTCAAGGATCAGCCAAGACCCGAGAGGACGACTCCGCCTAGCATGGCCAGGCATGACCGACCAGAGGTAGCCCGCCCCCCGTCTAGATCACGAAGGGGAAAATGTGTCTTCGCCGATCCCTTGCGGGATAAAGCGGACACAAAACCCTCTGGAGAGGCAAGTCTCCCTCGTTGCCGCAGATCTTGGACTCGCGACGAAGAGTCCTAATGTGACGCAAAGCACACCGCTGGGACGCAGCGTCGGCCCATTTCAGTGAAGATCGGCACTCAATATCCTAATGTGCCAGGAAGCGGCGCCACCCTCGACGTCGAGGAACCAGGACATGGCCCGAGACGGACGGAGGGCGCACAGTTGCGGATTGCGTTGTTGTCGTACCGGAGTCTGCCCACCTGCGGTGGCCAGGGTGTGTACGTCCGACATCTGTCCCGCGAACTGGTCGCCCTGGGGCACCGCGTCCAGGTGGTGAGCGGGCCGCCGTACCCGGTGCTCGAGGAGGGGGTCGGCCTCACCGAACTGCCCAGCCTCGATCTCTACCGGGACTCCGACCCGTTCCGGTGGCCCGGACTGGCCGAGTTCCACGGCCTGCCGGACGTCGTCGAGTTCGCCATGATGCGGACCGGCCAGTTCTCCGAGCCGCTCGCCTTCAGCCTGCGTGCCTGCCAGGCCCTGCGTCCCAGGGCATCCGGGGGCCGACCGCCGTTCGACATCGTCCATGACAACCAGGGGCTGGGATACGGCCTGCTGGCGCTGCGGGCGGCCCTGCGCCCGTACCGGATCCCGGTCGTGGGCACCGTGCATCATCCGATCACGGTCGATCGCCGCCTGCACCTCGCCGCGGCAACCACCTTCACGTCCCGGCTGGGCCTGCGCCGGTGGTACTCGTTCCTCCTGATGCAGGCCCGGGTCGCGCGGGGGCTGGACGGCATCGTCATCCCGTCGGAGAGCTCCCGGCGAGAGATCATCGCAGACATGAACCTCCCCTCAGCGGTCATGCACACGGTTCCGTTGGGAGTCGACGCCGACGTCTTCACGCCGGCACCCTCGGGCAATCCGGCGGTTCCGGGCCGTGTCGTCGTTGTGACCAGCGCCGATGTTCCGCTCAAGGGCCTGCTCGTCCTGCTCGAGGCGCTCGCGAAGCTGCGGGTGGATCGCTCGGCGCACCTGGTCTGCGTCGGCAAGGCCCGCGAAGGGGGAACGGCCCAGCGCCAGGTTGCCGAGCTGGGCCTGGCCGACGCCGTGACGTTCCGTTCCAACATGCCGGAACTGGAGCTGGTGGACCTGTTGCGCTCCGCCGAGGTCGCGGTCGTTCCCTCGCTGTACGAGGGGTTCAGCCTGCCCGCCGTCGAGGAGATGGGCTGCGGGATCCCGCTGGTCGCCACCACCGCCGGGGCGCTGCCCGAGGTCGCCGGTCCGGACGGGGAGGCCGCATTGCTGGTCCCGCCGGGGGATGCGGGGGCCCTGGCGGACGCCATCGGTTCCCTGCTCGACGACCCCGAACGACGGGCCCGAATGGGTGCCGCCGGGCGCCGCCGGGTGGAGGCGCGGTTCTCCTGGCGGGCGGCCGCCGCGGCCACCGCGGACTGGTACGCCGAGCGGATCGCGGCAGTCGGCGGGACGCCCACCTCCCCCTTCCCGGGACCTCCCGTCCCGGAACTGGGATCGGCGGCCCGCTGGGCGCCGCCCGTCCCGCCCTCCGGGATGCCGGCACCACTGTCCACACCAGCCACCGCAACGCCAGCACCGCTGTCCGCACCCGGCGCCGGGGCGTCCGCACCGGCGTCGTCGACGCTGACCGGCTGACGGCCGACGCATGCTGACCGTCGACTTCGACCGGTTTCCCGTCTCCGCGGGCTGCCGGCTGCTCGACCTGGGATGCGGCGCCGGGCGGCACACGTTCGAGGCGTTCCGACGGGGCGCCGAGGTCATCGCGCTGGACTACTCCGCCGACGAGGTCGCCGGCGTCAACGCGATGCTCGCCGCGATGGCCCTGGAGGGACAGGCTCCACCCAAGGCGAAGGCCGCCGGAGTACGCGGTGACGCGCTGGCGCTGCCGTTCGCCGACGGCACCTTCGACCGGATCATCGCCGCCGAGGTGCTCGAACACCTGCCCGCCGACACGGCGGCGATGGCGGAGATCGCCCGGGTGCTGCGGCCCGGGGGATGGGTGGCGGTCACCGTCCCGAACCGGTTCCCCGAGCAGGTGTGCTGGAGCCTGTCGACGGCTTATTACAGCGTCGAGGGGGGCCATGTCCGCATCTACCGCCGGGACGAGCTTCGTGACCGGTTGACCGCGGTGGGACTGGAACCGGCCGGCACCCATTTCGCGCACGCCCTGCACGCCCCGTACTGGTGGCTGCGGTGTCTCGTCGGTGTCCACGACGACGGCCATCCGGCGACGCGGCTTTACCACCGGCTGCTGGTGTGGGACATGATGCGCCGTCCCCGCATCACCCGCCTCGCCGAGCGGGCCCTCAATCCGATCATCGGCAAGAGCATCGTGCTGTATCTGAGGAAGCCGGAGGTAACGCGTGCGGCCGGTTGAGTCTGCTCCGGTCCTGACCCCCGAGACGCTCACCGCGACCGCGACCGCGATCGCCGTTGTCCAGGAGCCGGACGGCGCCATCCCCTGGTATCCCGGTGGCCATACCGACCCGTGGGATCATCTCGAATGCACCATGGCCCTCGACCTCGGCGGCCTGGTCGACGCCGCCGACGCCGCGTGGGCCTGGCTGTGTCGCAACCAGCGGCCGGATGGATCCTGGGCGACGAGCTACGTCGGCGGCGCGGTCAAGGAGGACTTCGCCGACAGCAACCAGTGCGCCTATGTCGCCACCGCAGCCTGGCACCGCTGGTTGGCCACCGGTGACCGCGCCTTCCTCACGAGGATCTGGCCGGTCGTCGAGGCGGCCCTGGACTTCGTCGTCGATATGCAGAGCCCGACCGGACAGATCTGGTGGGCCCGGTCGTCGGACGGTGTCGACTACCCCGAGGCCCTGCTGACGGGATGCTCCAGCACGTTGCACAGCCTGCGCTGCGGGATGGCGCTCGCCGCCCTGGTCGGGGAGGTGCCACCGGCCTGGGAACGGGCGACCGGCGCGCTGCGGCACACCCTCGTCGCTCACCCGGAGTACTTCGCCCCCCGCGACCGGTGGTCGATGGACTGGTACTACCCGGTGATCGGCGGAGCGCTGCGCCGGTCCGCGGGTCGGTCCCGGCTCACCAGCCGGTGGGACGACTTCGTCGTCGACGGTCTGGGTATCCGCTGCGTGGCTGACGAGCCCTGGGTCACGGGGGCCGAGACCTGCGAACTCGCCATCGCCCTGCATCTCGTGGGCGAGACCGCCGCGGCGACCAAGTTGGTCATGGACATGCAGCACCTGCGGCACGCCGACGGGAGCTACTGGACGGGCTGGCAGTTCGAGACCACGACGTTCTGGCCTGCCGAACAGTCAACCTGGACCGCGGCGGCGGTGATCCTCGCGGTCGACACGTTGGCCGGCGGGGTCACCGAGACCCTCTTCCGCGGCGACGACCTCCCCGAGGGGACCTGTGTCCTCGACAAGGAGTCCGACGAGCCTCGGCAGGGCGGCAGGCGGCTTCCGGAGCCGCGGACGGAGGTGGGGACGGAGGTGGGGACACCCGCCGAGCGCCGGCTTCCTCGGCAGCGGCCGGCCTGCGGATGCCGCTCAGTCGACGCGGCGTAGGACGCGCAGCGAACCCGCGCACGACAGCTCGCGGAAGCCCTCCGCCAGTGCTCGCACCAGAACGTGGTAAGGTGCCTGGCCCCCGTCCGCTGGGTCCGGAAAGACGTCGTGGATGGCCAGGAGACCGCCGGGCCGCACATGGCGACCCCAGGCCTCGTAGTCCGCCTGGGCCTGCTCCTCGGTGTGCCCACCGTCGAGGAAGAGCAGGTCGGCCGGGGTCGACCACCATCGCCCCACCCGTTCGGAGCGGCCGACGACCGCCGTCACGACGTCCTCGACGCCCGCGTCCTCCAGCGTCCACCGCAGGAAGGGCAGCGTGTCCAGCCGGCCGCTACGCGGGTCGACGAGATCGGCATCGTGGTACTCCCACCCGGGTTGGTTCTCCTCCGACCCGCGATGATGATCCACGGTGACCATCGTCGCCCCCACCGTCCGGGCGGCCGCGGCCAGGTACAGGGCCGACTTACCGCAGTAGGTGCCGACCTCGCAGATCAGGCCGCCGGCCGATACCCGCGTCGCCGCCGCGTAGAGCGCCAGGCCCTCCTCCGCGGGCATGAAGCCCGTCGCCGCCTCGGCCGCCCGCCGCAACACCACATCCACCGCCGACTCCCTCTTTCTCGCAGGACAGGTAGCCTTTCTCGTAGGACAGGTAGCGCGCGCCAGTGGCACGCTACTTGCCGAGCTGGGCGGCCACCTCGACCCGGCGGGCGAAGATCTCCTCGGTCCGCTCCTCCATCTCGCGGAGGGCCTTCTTGCGTCCGCGGCTCGACAGCCGGTCTATGTAGAGGCTGCCGTACAGGTGATCGGTCTCATGCTGCAGGCAACGGGCGAAATAGCCGGTTCCCTCCAGGCGGAGCGGGGCACCGTGCTGGTCCTGACCGCGGACAGCGGCATGCCCGAGCCGGGCGACCTCCATGTAGGCCCCCGGAACAGACAGGCACCCCTCTTCTCCCTTGACGAGCCGGCGCTCCGTCGGCGGCGCCTCCTCCAGGACGGGGTTGACCAGATGGCCCACGTGCCGCACACCATCCTCGTCGGTGCAGTCGTAGACGAAGACCGCGGCGTCAACATCGATCTGGTTCGCCGCGAGTCCGACACCTTCGGCGCCGTACATGGTGGTGAACATGTCGTCGATCAGCGCAGCGAGCTCCGCGGTCCCGAACTCGGTGATTTTCTTACAGGGCCGGTGCAGAACAGGCTCACCGACAACGGTGATCCTGCGGATGGAACCGCGGCCGACCTCCGGTGGCAGCTGCGGGTAGGAGTCGACCGGCTCCCCCTGCACCCGGACCCGCCGATCGACCTTCTCGTCCTTCTCGTCAGATCGCGCCAAGCGCGAGGCCATGGCGAGCATCTCCTTCCATCCGACCGGGGCGCGCCTGCGCGTGAGTCGGCGTGGGGCCGATCCTGCCGATCGGCAGGATCGGCCCCACGCCACCGCCGATCCTCGACGTGCTTCGTTCGCTACGAGCTTGACAGATCGCACCCCCTGTCCGCTCGGCGGACTGGCCGTTCCCATGATCAACAGCATCACCAGGCGCGGCGCCATCATGGCTGCTACCTGCGGGAAGAGCGCGAACCTCAGACCATTCATTGCGTGGCGTAACTTCATCGACACCATACGTACATAGGACTCCCCGAAAAACCGGGGAGCCTTTTCCGTGCCCGGTCGCGCCCAGTCGCGTCCGGTCATGCCGGCCGTGTCCTGTAGCCGTTCCCATAGCCGTTCCCGCGGAGACCGCGGACGCCGAATCATCCGCGATCCGCGCGCGAGTAAGGATGGTTACCGGAAAGGATGAACAGAACGTTAAATCTAACTCACATACCGCCAACGCAACGTAGCATCT
>NZ_CDWTNB010000075.1:2042-18829 GCF_977947065.1 Frankia sp. CgJB1 | reverse complement strand
CCTAGCCGACTTCCCGGCCGCCGGCCGCCGCGTAGACTCCCACCCATGGGCCGGGTCCTTCTTGCCAAACCGCGCGGCTACTGCGCTGGTGTCGATCGAGCCGTCGTGACCGTGGAGAAAGCACTAGAGCTGTACGGTTCACCGGTCTACGTACGCAAACAAATCGTTCACAACCTTCATGTCGTGAAGACGCTGGAGGCCAAGGGTGCGATCTTCGTGGACGAAACCGACGAGGTGCCGCACGGCGCCACCGTCGTGTTTTCAGCCCATGGAGTAGCACCAACGGTGCACGAAGAGGCGGCGGCGCGCGAGCTCCGCACAATCGACGCCACGTGCCCGCTGGTCACCAAGGTGCATTCTGAAGCCAGGCGGTTCGCCCGCGAGGACTACGACATCCTCCTCATTGGCCACGAGGGCCACGAGGAGGTCGTCGGCACCACCGGGCAGGCTCCGGACCGCATCCACCTCGTGGACGGACCCGAGGACGCCGCCGGGGTGAAGGTCCGCGATCCGAAGCGGGTGGCCTTCCTCTCCCAGACCACGCTGTCCGTCGACGAGACGATGACGACGGTCGACGCGCTGCGCGAGCGCTTCCCGCACCTGCAGGGTCCACCGAGCGACGATATCTGCTACGCCACGCAGAACCGCCAGGTCGCCGTCAAGGAGATCGCCGGCGCGGTCGACCTGGTCATCGTCGTCGGCTCGCGGAACTCCTCAAACTCGGTCCGGTTGGTCGAGGTCGCGCTCGACGCCGGCGCGCCGGCCGCCTACCTCGTGGACGACTCCACCGAGGTGGACCTGAGCTGGTTCGATGGTGTCGAGACCGTCGGGGTCACCAGCGGCGCATCGGTGCCGGAGGAGCTCGTCACCGGCGTGATGGCCTGGCTCGCCGAGCGGGGCTTCACCGATGTGGAGGAGGTCACGTCCGCGGACGAGCACCTTCTCTTTGCGTTGCCGCCGGAGCTTCGCCGGGAGATGCGTACCCGCGAGCGCGCCGCCAGCTGAGCCCGGACCGCCCCTCACACCAGACTCGTCGGAGCCATCCTTCCCCGCATTGCGCCGAAGCCCCCGACGTTCCCCTATAGCCATTCTCACTGTCCCCGCATCACGCCGAAGGCCCCCGAGGCTCCCCCAGGAACCTCACCGAAGGCGAGGTAACGGAAACCCCGAACGGCGCCCTATGCCAGGGGTCCCCGCATTGCGCCGAAGGCGCCATGCGGGGGAGGCCCGACATGTCCTAAGGTCGGCCCTGGGGCCGCGTCCAGGCGGCATCTCGCCGGGACGCGGCCCCAGTGTGCGGTACAGGGCACGTGCAGTACAGGTCAAGGGCGACGAGCATCGGGAGAACGGGCGCATGAGCGAGCAGGAATACCGCATCGAGCACGACAGCATGGGTGACGTCCGGGTACCGGTCACGGCCCGGTGGCGGGCCCAGACGCAGCGGGCGGTGGAGAACTTTCCCGTCTCCGGCCAGCGGATCTCCCGCGCGCACATCGCGGCGCTCGCCCGGATCAAAGCCGCCGCCGCGACGGTGAACGCCAAGCTGGACGTGCTCGACGCGGACATCGCCGAGGCGATCGCCGATGCGGCCACGGAGGTGGCCCGTGGTGACTGGGACGACCAGTTCCCCCTGGACGTCTTCCAGACCGGCAGCGGCACCTCGTCCAACATGAACACCAACGAGGTGCTGGCCTCGCTCGCCTCCGAGCGCCTCGGCCGCCCGGTTCACCCGAACGACCACGTCAACGCCTCGCAGTCCTCGAACGACGTCTTTCCCTCATCGATCCACATCGCCGCCACCCAGGGCATCGTCGGCGACCTGATCCCGGCCCTGGAGCACCTTGCCACCGCGCTCGGTCGCAAGGAGACCGAGTTCGCCGACGTCGTGAAGTCCGGCCGGACCCATCTGATGGACGCGACCCCTGTGACACTCGGCCAGGAGTTCGGCGGGTACGCCGCCGCGGTCCGGCTCGGCGTCGAGCGCCTGCAGATGGCACTGCCCCGGATCGGAGAGCTGCCGCTCGGTGGGACAGCCGTCGGGACCGGCATCAACACCCCGCCCGGCTTCTCCGCCGCGGTAATCGAGGAACTGTCCGCCAGCACCGGTCTTCCCCTGACTGAGGCACGCAACCACTTCGAGGCGCAGGCCTCCCGGGACGGCCTCGTCGAGGCGTCCGGCGTGCTGCGGGTGATCGCCCTCTCGCTCTACAAGATTGCCAACGACCTGCGCTGGGCCTCGTCCGGCCCACGAGCCGGGCTCGGCGAGATCCGGCTGCCCGACCTCCAGCCCGGATCCTCGATCATGCCCGGCAAGGTCAATCCGGTCATTCCCGAGGCGGTCTGTCAGGTCGTCGCCCAGGTCGTCGGCAACGACGCGGCGGTCGCGTTCGGCGGCTCAGCCGGGAGCTTCGAGCTCAATGTCATGCTGCCGGTGATCGCACGTAACCTGCTGGAGTCGATCCACATCCTGTCGACGATCAGCCGGCTGTTCGCCGACCGTTGCATCGACGGCATCGTCGCCGACGTCGAACGCTGCCGCCGCTACGCCGAGTCCTCCCCCTCCATCGTGACGCCGCTGAACAAGTACATCGGCTACGAGGAGGCCGCGAAGGTCGCCAAGATCTCGCTCGCCGAGGAGAAGACCATTCGCGAGGTCGTTCTCGAGCGCGGTTACGTTGAGGCGGGCAAACTCACCGAGGCACAGCTCGACGCCGCGCTCGACGTGCTGTCGATGACCCACCCGTAGCCGAAGCTCGTCGGGCGGCCTCTCCCCCGACCGTCGCGTCTCCCGGACACCTCCGTGACCCACGGGGGTGTCCCGTCCCGACAGCGCGACCCGACAGGCGACGACCGACGGCGCGGCGGGAGCCGTGGAAGACCCCCCAGACAGCCTCCACGACCCCCGCTAGAGGTTTAACGGGCCGGCGGCGGATTGGTTACGGGTGGCGGGTGCCTCAATTTCACCTGCCGGCACGACGGCCCGGCCCGACAGCAGGGTCCGACGGCCTGGCGGCGCAAGTCCTCGACAGGTTCCCACCAGTTGGACTCGAAAAGCTCTCAACCGGAACCACACCGGCACATATGGCGGGCATGACGGCACACCTCGGCCATCACAGACGGGTTCGCGACACCTACCTCGAGTGATAATCCGCAGGTGAAGCGACTCCCGAGAAATTTCCCAGAAGAAATGGACGTAACAAGCACGGTCAACGTGCCGACCCGACCCGTCCGGCCGGATAGCCTCGGGTTCACCGGAGACCGATAGATTGCGGGGGATGTGACGATGTTCGACTACGACGTCCTCGTCATCGGATCCGGGCCGGGCGGGCAGAAGGCCGCGATCGCAGCGGCCAAGCTCGGCCGACGGGTCGCGATCGTCGACAAACGGGAAATGATCGGTGGTGTCAGCATCAATACTGGCACGATCCCGTCCAAGACGCTGCGGGAAGCGGTCCTTTATCTGACCGGCATGTCACAGCGTGAGCTGTACGGGTCGAGCTACCGGGTAAAGGATGACATCACCGTCGGTGACCTCTCGGCGCGGACCAGACATGTCATCAGCCGCGAGATCGACGTGATTCGCAACCAGCTCAGCCGTAACCACGTCACCCTGCTGACGGGACTGGCCAGCTTCGTCGATCCGCACACCGTGAACGTGCGGGCGGGCGGCGAGGACACCGAGGACCGCCGGATCCAGGCGGAAAGAATCATTATCGCCACGGGCACCCGCCCGGCGCGGCCGGACACGGTCGACTTCGACGGACGGACTGTCGTCGACAGCGACCAGATCCTGGCCCTGGAGAAACTGCCCCGGTCGATGGTCGTCGTCGGCGCCGGTGTGATCGGTATCGAATACGCCTCGATGTTCGCCGCGCTCGGCACGAAGGTAACCGTCGTCGAGCGCCGTGACCGGATGCTCGACTTCTGCGACCTCGAAATCGTCGAGGCGTTGAAGTACCAGCTCCGCGATCTTGCGGTGACCTTCCGTTTCCGCGAGTCGGTCGTCTCCGTGGAACGCCACAACGGCGGTACCCTCACCCTGCTCGAAAGCGGGCAGAAGCTCCCGGCGGACACAGTGATGTATTCGGCCGGGCGGCAGAGGCTCACCGACATCCTCAACCTTCCGGCGGCCGGCCTTTCCGCGGACAACCGCGGCCGGATCAAGGTTGGCTCGGACTTCCGCACGGAGGTCGACCACATCTACGCGGTCGGCGACGTGATCGGATTCCCCGCTCTCGCGGCGACGTCAATGGAACAGGGACGTCTCGCGGCCTACGCCGCCTGCGGCGAGGACGTCAACGCCATGCGGGCCGAGCTGATGCCGATTGGGATCTACACGATCCCGGAGATCTCCTATGTCGGCAGCACCGAGGACGAGCTGACCGAGCAGGCCATCCCGTTCGAGGTGGGCATTGCCCGGTACCGGGAGCTGGCCCGCGGAGCCATCCTCGGTGACTCGTACGGGATGCTGAAGCTACTGGTCAGCCCGGACGACCGGCGCCTTCTCGGGGTACACGTCTTCGGTACAGGAGCCACCGAACTCGTCCACATCGGACAGACTGTGATGGGCTGCGGCGGCACCATCGACTACCTCGTCGACAGCGTCTTCAACTATCCGACGCTCGCCGAGTCCTACAAGGTCGCGGCTCTGGACGCGATGAACAAGATGCGCGCGGTCGCCCGCTTCAGCGGCTGAATAGGCTCGGCGACATCCCGGTGTTCCACCGTGGTTACACCGGCAGGTGACGCCCCAGGAGCGCCCGTGCCACTCGATCCCGCCAGTCTCGATCTGCCGATCTGCCTAACCTGCGGGATCCAGTACGGTGCGGTCCGGGGCGACTGCCCGGTGTGCGAGGACGAACGGCAGTACGTCGGCTGGGACGGTCAGCGGTGGACCTCCCGGGCACGGCTGCGGGCCGCAGGATACCGCGGGGTACTGCGCCCCGAGGGGGACCGCGTGTTCGGCGTCGGCGCCGAACCGAAGATCTCCATCGGGCAGCGGGCCCTGTTGGTCCGCACGGACGAGGGCAACATCCTCTGGGACTGCGTGCCCTTCCTCGACGACGATCTCGCGGGTCAGGTTGATGCGCTCGGCGGCATCCGCGCCATCGCCGTCAGCCACCCGCACTTCTACGGCGCCATGGTGGACTGGAGTCACGCCTTCGGCGGAGTGCCGATCTACATCCACGCCGCCGACGCCGCCTGGATCGGCCGGACCGGCGATGCGATCGTGCTCTGGTCCGGCGACACCCACCAGATCGGCCCGGGGCTGACCCTCGTCAACGGCGGTGTGCACTTCGCCGGTGGCACGGTCCTGCATTGGGCGGACGGGGAGAACGGGCGCGGTGCGCTGTTCTCCGGCGACATCCTGCAGGTGGTGCAGGACCGGCGGTGGGTGAGCTTCATGTACAGCTACCCGAACTACATCCCGGAACGGCCCGGGGCGGTCCGGCGGGCGGTCGCGCTCCTCGAACCCTTCGATTTCGAGGTCGTCTACGGCGCGTTCTGGCAGGCGATCGTCCGCGCCGGCGGTCGGGCCGCCGTGCGCCGCTCCGCCGAGCGCTATCTGCGGTTCGTGGCGGACGACACGCCCCAGGGACCGGTTCCACCCGAGTCCCGGGCTCCTTGCCCCACGACGTCATAAGCCGACGAAAGGTAAGCCGCTATTACCGGATCGGGCCGGCTAATGGCGGGCAAGCATAGGCTGATCAGGGTGAAGCTGTCCTCGTTCTGCCCGCGCTACCACCATGCCGTCGAGACCATTGGGCGGCGCTGGACCGGGGCCATCGTGCGCGCGATGCTGGCCGGCGCAACCCGGTTCTCCGAGATCACGACGGCGGTGCCCAACCTGTCCGACCGGCTCTGTTCCGTGCGGCTGAGAGAACTTGAAGCCGAAGGGATGGTCAGACGCACCGTCGTCCCGGATACGCCCGCGCGGACCGAGTACCACCTGACCGCGAAGGGAGCGGACCTCGCAGACACGGTCGCGGCCCTCTCCCTCTGGGCCGAGACCTGGCTCCCCGACCCATGCTGCTGACCCGCCCTGGCGGCCCGCCCTGCTGGCCTAGGGCTACTCGGCACCCCGGCTGGATCAGGCCCGCATGGGTCCGGTCAGCGCACCAGCCCGGCCTGCTGGAACGCCCTGGTCAGCTTCGCGCCCAGCTGGCCGGAAATCTGCTCGGGCGCCACCCACCGAACCTGCGTCGTGGCGCTCTCCCGCACCGCGAGGCTGCGGTCCTCGACGTGGAAGAGATAGGTCATGTCGTAGTGCACGTGCTCGGGTTCACCGAGGATCGGCGCGGCGTCGACGATTCCGACCTCCACGTCGAACGGGAGGATCCCGCCCGGGATCACCGCGTCGGCCTCGACACCTGCCCGGCGCGCGGCGAGCCCGAGCGCAGCGCCGAGCAGCGAGAAGTCGTCGGCATCTACATGACCGCCGGGCATCCGCCAGACCGCGGTGGACGGCTCCAGGATCTCCAGCACCCGCCAGTCCGGGGACACGATCGCGGCTCGGCACGTGACGTGGGCCGGCATCGTGCTACGGGCTGTGATGGATGGCCCGTGCAGAGCCAGCACGACCAAGGACCGCATGAGGTCCACTTCATCCGGGTTTGCCTCGATGTAGCCCAAGGCCACACCGATCACCGCGTTGTTGGTGACCGCCACGCTTAAGGAACGTACAGGCATCGGGCGCCGATCACGGCGCACTGGGACGGGACACACCGAAACTCGTGTCGCATCGACATCCTCACTTACAGTGATAAAAAAGGTAGCAGAACGGACCGAATCGGAATTCCGACAGCTAGAAAGGGGGCTTCACCCGCGAGGGGATCCACCACCAGCCGAGGAAGGCGGAAGCTGGAAGCAGTGGCACCAACACCCCAGGTAGTCGCCACCCCCATGCGACCCATCCCCTTCTTGCGATTACGGAAGGTAGTTGTTGGTACCGGAGTGCCGCCCCGCCCATCCCTTCGCGTCCAGCCCCCTCGGGGCGACCATCACCATCGATCCCGCCAAGGACTAAGCGGACAAACAGGGCAAGCAACATCCGCCGTGCGGATACCCGGCGACTAACCCCTCAAACCTCACCTATGACACAAATCCGAAAGCTCGGCCGCCCCGACGCACGATCTCGACCCCCGACCCGACGTGATGCTCAGGTGTGCTCCCCCGGGTGGCGACGCACCGACCGCACCCCCACGCAGGCCACCCCCACGCAGGCAATGACGCTGAGCCGACACCGCCACGCGGCGTGCACCGTCCGCGACTAAGGTCGACAGCATGGATCCGAAAGATCCGGGAATCAAACACCTGGACAGATCCACAGTGATGATCTACCGTCCGCCCGCGGGACCCCTGTCCCGCCGATCGGACCGAGCAGGAGGACCAGCCGTGCGGGAGAACCTCACCCTTGACGAACCACGCCGAGGGATCCGGTCCGGCCGAACCATGACGCTGCTTCCGGGGCTGGTCCTCGCGGGAATGGTCGCGCTGACCGCCGGTTGCGGGGGGTCCGACGACATCGGTGTGCCGCCCTCCGTCAGCACACCGACCCTGCCGACGTCGATCCCCACCGCGCTGCCGAGCGGGCTGCCCACCTCGCTGCCGGGGGTGGGAAGGATCGACGCCGTCAGCGGCGCGGATGCCCTGCGTGGCACGAATGTCCCCCCCGATTTCCCGGTGCCGCCCGGGGCCACCGTGAAGGTTGGCACGACCACCGGGAAGACGTCGACAGTGACGCTGGGCGGGGTGTCCAGCAACGGGGTGGCCACCTTCTACCGGCAGACCCTGCCTGGCGCCGGCTATAAGATCACAACGGATGTGGGGATTCCGGGAGTCGCCAGAGCCATCCAGTTCAACGGGCACGGCGTCAACGGGAGTATCGGGGCCGCGGGGGTCGGTAACACCGACGGCGTCGCCGTGGTATTCACCAAGCAGTAGCCCCCCGGGGGATCGCGGCCGGGCTCACCCGGACACGACCGGCCGCTGCGGAAGACCGAACTGCGAGCGATCGAGCTGCGGAAGATCGAAATGCCGGCGGATCTCCGCCTGCACCTCGCGCGGCGGGTGCCTGGCGTCCACGACGGCCACGAACTCCTTGCGTTGGAAGATCTCCATGACCGGTCGGGTCTTCTCGTGGTACTCCCGCAGGCGGACGGCCAGCGCCTGCGGGTTGTCGTCGGCCCGGGTCAGCAGCGGCGCTCCGCACACGTCGCAGGTGTCCGGCACCTGCGGCCTACTGGCGATCAGGTTGTAGTCCAGGCCGCACCGCGAGCAGAACCGGCGGGCGAGCACCCGCCGGTAGACCTCGTCGTCGGGGAGGTCGAGGTAGATGACCCCGTCGATGTCGTAGCTCTCCAGGAAGAACTCGGCCTGCCGTGCGTTGCGCGGGAACCCGTCGATGATGAACCCATAGTTCCAGTCGTGCTCGGCCAGCCGGGAGCGCACCACTGACTCGACGAGATCGTCCCCGACCAGGTGACCGGCCGCCACGATGCGTTTGACCTGGGCACCGAGTTTGGTGTGATTCTGCACGTTCCAGCGGAAGACGTCGCCGACGCTGATGTGGACCAGGTCGAAGTCCCGAGCCATCATCGTTGCCTGGGTTCCCTTGCCGCTGCCCTGCACGCCCATGATGACGAACTTGCGCACGCCGACTCCCGCTCGTTCCTCCGCCCCCAGCTGTCCCACCGGCCTCTCCGTCGCGACGTTATCCGCCATGGAGATCACTAGGGGTTTCCGCGGCCCAGCGGTGGCGGGTACGTCATGACACCCGCACGGCCGACCGGCGGGCTGTCCGCAGCCCAACCCGGACCGATGCACGGCGACAATGCCGTAAAGAGCAGGATGTCAGGATGTGTGGGGATCGGGGGATCGGGGGATCGGGGGATCGGGGGATCGGGGGATCGCGGAACGGGCCGCGGCGGCGACGATCCCGGATTCTAGGAGGGAACGCGGGTGTCAAGGGGACTGCGTCAGACGCTCGGCGCCAGCTTGGCCGCCACCGTGCTGGCGGTGGGGCTCGCGGCGTGCGGTTCCGGGGACAAGGCACCGGCTCCACCCGCGGAGATCGTCCTCAACCGGGGGCAGGACTCGTCGATCCCCTTCCGCACCGAGGCCGACGGCGAGGTGCTCCTGGACGTCACCACCACCGCCCCAGGGATCTCCTGGGGCTCCCCGGGCGGCGAGTCCGCGGTGTTGTCGCTCTACGTCGACACCGCCTACGCCACCGACCTCGTGATCCCCACCTCCTTCCCGATCAAGCGCAGCCTCGCGCTGGGTCACCTGGCCGCCGGCAAGCACACCCTGCGGACGCTGTTCGCCGCGGACCGGTCGCCCCGCAACGCCGCCACGGCGCGCCTGACCGATCTGACCTTCCGCACCGTCACGCCGCAGGACAACGGCTACCAGGCCCTGGCCCACGCGCCGGTGATCTACGGCCGGACGGCACCGGCCGCCACCGCGAATCCGATGGCCGGCGGGCCGTTCCAGAACGCCGTCACCGACACCCCACTGCTCGCCTTCCACTCCGAAGCGCCAACCGCGATCGCCGGTCATCGCCTGCTGACCTACTCGATGGTGTGGAGCAACGAGGACGAAGGCACCCCGACCCCGGCCCTGATGGCGTTCTGGGGGCGGACCACCGACATCGAGTGGACCTACCAAGTCGAGATCGACGCCACCGGCAACGCCATCCCCGGCAGCGCCGTGATCCAGGGTCCGGAGCACACGTCGCAGCCGTTCACCGGCCGGTACGAGGGCACGCACCCGCTGCTCGGGACCTGCACGCGCAGCAACAGCATGTGCCAGAACACCAACGGCCCGATGCGGTTCGCCCTGTCGGCCGCGGACACCCTCGACCCGAACGCCGAGGCCCCTGAACGGGAGATGGACCGCAACCCGTGGACCTACTGGGTGATGTCCCAGGAGGTCGCCCGGGAGGGCAAGGTCGCCGACGCCCCGGTCCCGAACTCGCGCACCCGGATCAGCGACCCGCGTAACTACCTGTACCTGATCGTCCGGAAGAACACGGTCGGCACACCGAACACCGCCGACGCCTGGGTCGGGCTGTCGGTCGGGGTGCGGCTCGCCGGCAACCCCGAGACCTACCGGTCGAACAAGACCTACCCTGCCTGGTCCATCGAACGGGACGCGCCGGCCGCCACGGCCGTCGAACTCCCGCCCGGGCCGGTCGCGGAGGACATCGCGTCCATCCAGGCGACCCGGGTCGTCGGTGCGGGTGCCGACACCGGTGCGCGCATCCAGGTCGACTCGATCGAGCGGGCGTTCCTGCTGGGTCCGGACGGCCTGCCGCAGCAGTCGTTCCTGTTCACGCCGACGAAGGTGACCCTGACCGCCGCCGCGCCGACCGCGACCCTGTTCCGCCGTTCGCAGGGCGGCTCCTGATCCCGTCCGGGGTTCCCTGATTCCGTGGTGGACCCTCACCCACGTGTGGTGGACCCCGGGGTGTGCATCGCTCCCAGGGTCCGACCGTGCGCCCCGGCCCGCTCGGGGGTCTCGGCTGGCGCCGGGCGCACGGCGGCCGTCGGCATGCTGTCGAGCGTCCGCACGTCCCGACCGACGGGCAGCTGGGCGATGCTGCCGACGATGGCGGTCGGCCGGTAGGGAAACCGGTCGACGTCGGTGATGGACGTGATGCCCGACAGCACCAGCACGGTGTCCATTCCGGCCTCCAGGCCGGCGACGACGTCGGTGTCCATCCGGTCGCCGATCACCACGGTGGTCTCGCTGTGCGCGGACAGGGTGTTCAGCGCACTGCGCATCATCAACGGGTTCGGCTTGCCGACAAAGTACGGTGTGACGCCGGTCGCCCGGGTGATCATCGCCGCGACCGCCCCGGTGGCGGGCAGGAGACCCTCCACCGAGGGACCGGTGGGATCGGGATTCGTCGCGATGAAGCGTGCGCCGTCGCGCACCAGCCGTACCGCTTTGGTGATTGCCTCAAAGCTGTAGGTCCGAGTCTCCCCGAGGACGACGTAATCGGGTGACCGGTCGCTGAGGACGTAGCCGATGTCGTGCAGCGCCGTGGTCAGGCCCGCTTCGCCGACGACGTACGCCGATCCCTGGGGGCGTTGGGTGTGTAGGAAGAGCGCGGTGGCGAGGGCCGAGGTCCAGATCCGCTCCGGCGGGATTGTGAGTCCAGCGCCAGCCAGTCGGGCGGACAGGTCGCGGGCCGTGTAGATCGAGTTGTTGGTCAGCACGAGAAAACCCAGGCCTGCCGCGCTGATCCCGGCCAGAAAGGCATCCGCGCCCGGAATGGGATGTTCCTCATGGACCAGAACACCGTCCATGTCGATGAGATAGTTCTCGATCAGATGCTCCGCCATGACCCCCGATTCTCCCCGCCGGCGCTCGATGCCGTCTGCCGGGTGGTCCCCACTCGGCACCATGATGGGGCCCACCCGGCCCGGACGATCCGGCGGGTTCGGTCGCCTCGCCTCACCTCGCCGGGTTCGGGTGATCCCGTCTCACAGCACCGCGATGGCGGCGATCTCCGGTTCGGTGGGCGACATCAGATACAGGGATGGGACGATGAGCCAGTCGGCGAATCCCCCGTCGCAGGCGTAGGCCTGCGCATGGCCGGGCGACCGGAACGGGCCGATTACTCCCTGCACCTGCCAGGTCCCCTGCTCCAGGACGATGATCGCCCAGCTGCCCGTCCGGTCCGGTGCGGGTGTCCCCCACTCCGACTCCGACAAGTCCATCACATAGTCCATCTGTGCCCCTTCGCGAACGTCCCTCACCGGTATTCACCAAGCCGCGGGGTGGTAAAGCACCCGGGATATCTTGACGCTTTCACGCAGCTTTGCGCATCGAAACGCCGGATGTCGACCTGGGTCGGTCCGGGATCCTCCGCCGGCAACGGCCGGGTGCGTCCCGTTCGTACATCCGTGAGTACATCGCCGAGCCGGCCGGGAGCGGAACGCAGATGTGTGTGACGAAAATCGAAGTTCCCGTGTGGGGATCCCCTTGGGAGGGAGGAGAAGACGGTGCGTTTTCCCGCACCGACACTCGGGTGATGTCGCAAGCCGGTACTTTGCCCGCTGCCCGCGCTCGCGGTCGTGCAGCCGCATCTACCGCCGCGCATACCGCCGGTCCGGCGTATTGCTATGGCGGTGGCCGGGACAGCCGCCCCGGAGCCGCAGAGCCCCGGAGCCCATTTGGCGGTGCCCGTCTGGCGCTGCCCGTCTGGTGGTGCCCCTCGCGGTGTGCCCCTTTGGTGGTGCCCCCCCGCGGGGCCTCTTCGGTGCCCCCGCGGCGCCTCGGTGCCGCAGCGGGAGGTTGAACCGGGTACGTGGGACGCCGGGCGTCGCGTCACCGGCGCGGTCGGGAGTCGCTCCCGACGCAACGTCAGGATTGAGCTGTGCGTCTGCTTTGTCGCTGACTTCTTGCTATCTGGGGGACCCGTGAGCCGGCGCCGGAGCGACTACCGCACCTGGGAGGGAACTGACCAGGGAGGAACGTCGACGCGGGCCGGCAGTTCTTTCCGTGGTCGGGGTCGTGGCGGTGGTCGTGGTGTTCCTCGTCGTCGGGTCCGGTGGCGGGGCCGGTGCGGCGGCACCGCCAACCACCGACGTCAAGGCCCGGCTCACGTCCTGGTACGCCACCACCGCCCAGGTCCGTTCGGAGGTCGTGCGGGCGGTCAACGCGGTACGGGCCGACATTCAGGCGGCGGACGGCATGTCGCTGAAACCGGCCTGCGCCGACCTGGGGCGGGCCGTCGACCGCATCGGACCTCTGGGCCTCCCGCCCGTCAAGAGCGTGAGCAGGAGTTGGACCGAAGGCGCCGGTGCCTACGCCCAGGCGGTCACGGCGTGCGGGAACCTGTTCGACGGCACACCCGTCCCCCCGCCGGTGCTGCTGCAGCGCACGACCGACGCCCTCAACGCCGGCGACGGGCACTGGACCATGCTCGTCGCCCAGATCGGGGCCCCGGCGCAGATCGTTCCCACCGGCTGAGCGCACCCGGCCGGCCGCTCGCCGGACGACTCGGCCCGCACGTCCTGTCAAACTCGGCTACGTGGACTTCTTCCCGGGCTTTGAGCGCGATGCCCGACCCGCGTGACCTCGACGACGCCCTGCGGTCGGTCCGACCGGCGAGCGAGGACGACGTCGACGTGATGCGCGACATCGAGCGGGCCGCCGGAGTGCTGTTCGCCGGGATTGGGATGACCGACATCGCCGGACATTCTCCGCTTTCAGCCGAGAAGCTGGCGGAGTATGTCGCCGGGGGGCGGGCCTGGGTGAGCGACGGCCCGGTGGGGGTCGCGGTGGGCTACGCCCTCGCCGACGTCCTCCCCACGGACACCCTCCCCACGGACGTCCCCGAGCCCGGGCCGGGGACCGACGGCGCGCCGCCACGCGTGGGGACTCCGGCGGCGAGTGTCCATCTCGAACAGCTCTCGGTGCGTCCGGAGCACGGGAGGTCGGGTCGGGGCCGGGCGCTGAGCCTGAGCGTGAGCGATTATGCACGCTCCCGTCGTGTGCGGAGGGTGACGTTGTCGACCTTCCGGACGGTGCCGTGGAACGGTCCGTTGTATGCGCGGTGAGGCTTCCGGGAACTGGTGGCGGCCGAGATGACCCCGGCGCTCGCCGACCTCGTCGCGCACGAGAGAGAGCTCGGCCTCGCCCCGAACTCCCGCATGCTGATGGCCATCGATCTCGACTGAGCGCCGGACCGGTGGGACCCGCGGACGACCCGCGGCTACGACCGGGTCCGCGGCAACCTCGACCGGCACGGGACGTACGCCTTGTCGGCGTTCCTCGGCGAGTAGGTCTATACGGCTGTGCGTGGACCGGCCAGTCCCGTGGGACCGTCCTACCGGTCTGACAGGCCGTGCCACGGCACCGGACGGCCAACACCGACATGCAATAATTACCTCTTTTGGCCGATGAGCGAAACCGTCGGACCTCTGTGGCTTACTTTGGGCGGTGAGCCTGGAGGAGGAACCTATGTTGCGGAACGTGATCAAGCCGACCCGGGAGGAGCTTGAGGCGCACCGGAAGTCGATCTTGGATCGATATCGGCCTGACCGCTGACGAGCTTCGAGCCCGCTGCGACGCCTACGCGCTCACCGGCGACGAGTTCGAGGCACTCACCGAGCTGGAAAAGATCGACTACCTACTTGGTTGCGCACTGGCAGTTCCACGCGGAGCGCGGTGCATTCAGTGCCCTCCTTGCACATGCCGGCAAGAAAACGCCGCATGACTTGGCGCCCCTCCATCTTCCTGTGGGCGGGGCGCGGATGCGACCGTGTCTCGAGGACTTCATCCAGTTCCTGACTTCTGAATGCAGCTTCGATGCAAAGGAGGGTTGGCGCGCGGTCGTCGAGGCTGGCCGGATCCGTTGGCGTCAGCGTCAGATCGGCGCCCTGGTCCGCGATGCTCCCGAGGAAGCGATCCGGGTCTTGGAAGAGAACGGCTACGTAGTCACCCGCAGTAACGACCCGCTCGTGGGCAATGCGGAGAAGCTCGCCCGCTGGTGATGCTCCGGGCACGTCGCTGTGGCAGGTAGAGCAGGGCTCAGGCTGAACTTGTCTCGCAGCACAGCGCGCGGACCTGCGGACTACCCGCGACATGCATCCGTTGCCCACGTTGCGCGTCGTCGCCACCGCCTCGACGGTTAGACGCCGTCCTCCTGTAGCTTGCCGCTCCATATGTCGGTAGCAGGGGGCTGCAATGCGGATGCGGGGACCACGCATGTCGTTAGGTCTGGGAGGTTTCAACCTCTCCGGGCCGAGGATCGGCTTTGGTGGCGGCTGGGGTGGCGGGGGTCTGATCGGCTCACTCACCCAATTCTGCGTGGCGATGATCAAGCTCTGCATATTGATGGCGTGGTTCTCGGCGCTGCTCAGCTTGCAGCGCAGCACGATTACCGGGTTGGGCCACGGCCTGCCAGGCGCCTCGTCCATGCCGTCAGGATGGCCCGGCCGGCGCGGCCGCGCCGTATCCTTCGCGTGGGCTCCGGCATGGGTACCCGGCAGCTCAGGCTCTGGAGGTTGCCCCACGCCGGGTGTTCCACTCGGCTCGGCTGATCGCATAGACGTTGTTCGCCCTCCATGGACCGACGTCAGCCACCTCCCGGAAGGTCATCCCAAGCTTGCGCGCGATCGCGTTTATCCCCGCGTTCTCCTGGTGCGTCGCCGTGATGAGCTCGTCGACGGGCAGCCGCTGGAAGCCGAAGTCGAGCGCTGCCCGGATCGCCTCGGTGCCAAGCCCTTGGCCCCAGCGATCGCGGCGGATCGACACCGCGACCTCGACTTCCGGCCAGCCGTCCGCGAAGTACGTCCCGGCCCGACCGAGGAACTCCCCCGTCTCCCGATCCTCGACCGCCCACATGCCATGACCGCGGATCACCCACATGCCGATGAGATGGGTGACGAGACGCTCTGTTCCGGCCGCGCCGAAGGTGCCGTCGAGATACCACATCGTCTCAGGGTCGGCGTTCATCGCCGCGTACGGTTCAAGGTCCGCGGCCCGCCAACCACGCAGACCCAGCCGATCCGTGACGACCGTCGGTATCTCGAAGACGGACGGGGCGTCGTAGACGAAGGTCATACGTGGCCTCCGGTCAACGCAAGCCGCGGCCGGGCTTTCCATCGGTCCCAAAAGTCCCATACGGGCTCCACCGCCGGGTAAGAGCCGAACCCGGCGGCCACTTCGACGACCCGCGCGGAAACAGACGCGGTAGGACTGGCATCCAACAACGCAACAGCACGCCCGGCGACTGTCGCGGCCTCGTCGACCGCTGGCCGCTCGCGGTTGGTAAGGCTCCAGGCAAGCGCTAGCAACGCATTCCCGTAATCCTCATATCCGGTAGCGCGGTCGGTCTCGTAAGCGACGACGGCTCGACGGGCGATCGGATCGGCCTCGATACCGGCGCCGATGCGAGCGAGCACGCCGGCCTCGAACATGGCCGCGGTCGCCTGCCCGAACGGGCTGCACCCCGGCTGCAACGGTAGATCTGTCACCGAGGTGCGCATCCGGTTCAACGCCGCCCGGGTGCCGCCGACATCGCCGAGCGCGCCGAGCGCCCGCGCTTCGTACGCGGCCATACGGGCACGGGTGTACGGGCCGTCGGCCACCGCGGCGGTCCGCTGCGCCGCGGTGGCCGCTTCCCGGTAGCGCCGGCCGTAGAACGCCAGCGTGGACAGCATCTCTCCCACTGACGCGGCCATCACGACATCGTTGGTCTGCTCGGCATGCTCACCCGCGAGGCGCACGAACCGGCGGGCGGTGACGGTGTCACCGAGGTTGAACGCCAGCCTGCACAGCATGTACGAGGCGTAGCCAGCCGCAACAGTCAGTTGCACCTGCGACCGTGCACGGGCACCGCCGCTACGCAGGAGTGTGTGTGTGCCGACTCCCAGGTTCTCCACACCTTCGGCGCGAGCTGGTGATGCGGCTCGATGGTGAACGCGGTAGCATGGTTGTTAATCGAGTCGTCGATCTCGTCGAGGGTCAGAACATCCGGTCCGGATGTCGTCCACTGCCGGTAGGTCTCTGCTGCAACGAGCCCTGCCGCGGCGAACTCGAAGACCTGTCACCTGTCCGTCGTGACCATCTCCTCTTCCGCCGTCTGCTGTTCAGCGTCCACGGCGGTTCCCGTCCCGGCAACTTCCTCCAAGCCCCGGAGTCGTTGTGCGGCTTGGGCGGCCCGGATTCGCTCTCCCAGGTCGGTCAGCTCGCTGCCGGTTCCGAAGACCTTGTCCAGGGCTGCGAGGACGTGGCCTGCCGGCAGCGGCCCCGCGTTGCGGATCCAG
>NZ_CDWTNB010000075.1:0-1471 GCF_977947065.1 Frankia sp. CgJB1 | reverse complement strand
CCGACGATTCCCCGAGAGCAGCTAGGGCGGCGTGGCCGCCACCCTTTCGTATGAGAATTTGAGTCCGGCCGCGGGACGCCTGTGGTCCTGATGTTGGCTGGCGGATCGTTTCGGCCCGGCATCGCCGAGGCCCGTGCAGCATCTCCGATGCTGTCCGGATCGGCGTCGGCGTTCTCTGGTGCTCAGAGCCCGTCCAAGAGTATGGCGGTGGAGGTCCTGTGGCACTCTTTTCTGCTGCTACGAGCGCGTTCCTCAGTTTCCTGTGGTCAGGGCCTCTCCGGACAGCGCCTACAGGTCGCTGACGACGGAGGGCTGGCAGATGCAGGTGTTATTCCCGCGGTGCGCAGGTCTTGACGTGCACCGAGACACGGTTGCCGCGGCGGTGCGCATCCAAACCGGTTCGGGTAAAGCCGTCACCGAGGTCCGGACATTCACCACAACCGGGGGCTCGCTCGGACTACTCGCGGACTGGCTCACCGAGAACCGAGTGACGATCTTTGGGATGGAATCGACAGGCGTCTACTGGAAACCGGTATTCCACATGCTGGAAGACCGGTTCGAGTGCTGGCTATTCAACGCCACCCACGTCCGAAACGTACCAGGCCGAAAAACAGATGTCGCGGACGCGGCCTGGATCTCGGACCTCGTCGCGCACGGTCTGGTACGCGCCTCCTTCGTGCCGCCGAAACCCCAGCGGGACCTGCGTGACCTGACCCGGGCCCGACGGATCGTGGTCGAGGAGAAGACCCGGGAGATCCAGCGGCTGGAGAAGCTGATGCAGGACGCCGGCGTGAAACTCACCAGCGTCGCCTCCAAGCTGCTCGGGGTCTCGGGCCGCGCGATCCTGGAGAAGATGATCGAGGGAGAGCAGTCCCTGGAGTATCTGGCCGATCAGGCCCGCGGCCGACTCCGCCGCAAGATCCCACAGCTACAGGAGGCACTCGCGGGAACGTTCCGCTCCGGGCACCACGGGTTCCTCGCCGCGCAGCTGCTCGCACGGATCGACCTGTGTGACGAGCAGATCGACGAGCTCGACCACCGGATCGAGGTGATGATCGCCCCTTTTCGGGAGACGGTCGACCGGATCCGCACGATCACCGGAGTGGGTGAGGTCACCGCGACCGTGCTGCTCGCCGAGGTCGGCCTGGACATGAGCCGGTTCCCGACCGCCGGCCATCTCGCGTCCTGGGCGGGTATCTGCCCGGGAAACAACACCTCCGGCGGGAAACGCCTGTCCGGCCGGACCCGGCATGGTAAACAAGTGGTTACGTACCGCGTTGACCGAGGCCGCGCACTCCGCCGCTCGTAGCAAGGACACTTACCTGGCGTCCCACCACGCCCAGGTCCGCGGCCGCCGCGGGGTCCTCAAAGCCATCGGCGCGACCCGCCACGACATTCTCATCGCCTACTGGCACATCATCGCGAACAACACCGTCTACCAGGACCTCGGTGGAGACTGGCCTCAATGCCA
>NZ_CDWTNB010000074.1:0-18347 GCF_977947065.1 Frankia sp. CgJB1 | reverse complement strand
GCATTGGGGATGGGCCGGCCGCCGCTGAGGTCCCAGGCCCGGTCGCCGTTGAACAGGGTGAGCTTCAGGCCGGAGCCAATGTGGATGGCATACAGCTCGTCGGCGTACGTGTGCCCAAGCTGGCCGGTAACCAGGGCTCCGACGTCGCAGCCGGCGGCGGCGTACCTGTCGTAGCCGAGGGTCTGAGTCATGAGGGTGTGCCAGAGGTCGGCGACCTTCCAGAAGTTCAGGTCCGGGTTGTTCGGCAGTGGTGCGGAGAGCCCGAAGCCGGGAAACGAGGGGATGATCACGTCGAATGCTTCGGTGGGATCGCCGCCGTATGCGCCGGGGTCGGCCAGCGGATCGATGACCCTGGACCAGTGCCAGAACGTCCAGGGCCAGCCATGGGTGAGGATCAGGGGGGTCGGATCGGGGCCGACTCCGGCCTTGCGCATGAAGTACACCGGCACGCCTTCGACCTCGACCTGGTAGTGCTCGTAGGCGTTGATGGCGGCTTCGGACTTGCGCCAGTCGTAGCCGGTGCGCCAATAGTCGACAAGTTCTTGCAGGTAGGCACGGTTCACGCCGTAATACCAGTCCTCGTTGCCCGCGTCGAGCGGCCAGCGAGTCAACTCCAGGCGCCGCTGGAGGTCGTCGGGCACGTGAATCGGCGTCGGCTCCAGTGGGAACGGCCGGGTCTCGGCGGCGTACGACGGCGTGGTTTCGTGGCTCATTGTCGTCTCCTTTTTGTCGTCTCGTCATCGTCGTCTTCCTACCGCCGGTCGACGTAGCGGGTGAGTCCGGCTCGGCCGGAACGACATCGTCGCGGGGGGATCGGGCGCGCGTGACCCGGGTAGGAGACGGCTATGTGGACATGGCTACGAGGGATGGCGGCGCGCCGCCGGGCCCGTTCCCGTTCCCGTTCCCGATCCGGGTCCGGGTCCGGGTCCGTGGACAGTTCGGCCTGGAACCCGTCCGGCTGGTGGTGGTGTCTCGACCACGGACGCGCGGAGAACCCGCCGGATGCGCCCGGTCATCGGCGCCTGGGTCCCTACGGCAGTGCCTCGGACGCCGAGAACTGGCGGCAGGGGTTGGACAGGCGCAACGAGGACTGGGACGAAGCGGACCGTCGATGGGCCGGGGACCGCTGACGGTGGTGCTGCCGGCACGGTCGTCGGCGGTCTCGTCGGCGGACCCGTACGGCGGTGAAGAAGCAGCCGCCTCCGCCCGCGCTACCGCACCTCCGAGGACATCATCTGATTGGCCTGCGCATAGGGTGTCGCCTCGGCGGCGCCTGAGAACGTATCTTCTTCGTAGATTTCCCGGGCCGCGTGCAGCACGGCCGCGAGAGCGATACGCGGCAGGAGGGAGCCGAAACTGATGCGGCGGGCACCGAGCAGGCCCAGTTCGGTCACCGACGGGAACGGGGGCGGGCCCACCAGGACGTTCACCGGGCCTTGGACCCGCTTGCAGACCTCGCGGATGGAGTCCGGGTCCAGTAGGCCCGGGGCGTAAAGCACATCGGCGCCGGCCGCCGCGTACGCCTGAAGGCGGCGTATCGTATCTTCGAGATCGGGGTGGCCGTAGAGAAAGTTTTCGGCGCGTGCCGTGATGACGAAGGGGAAGGGCAGGCTTCGCGCGGCGGCGACCGCGTGGCCGACTCGTGTGACGGCGTCGTCCAAGGCCAGGATCGGCGCCTGCGGTATTCCGGTGGCGTCCTCGATGGACCCCCCGACGGCTCCAGCCTCGGCGGCCAGCAGAACGGTCTCCTCGACGTCCCTGGGCGTTTGCGCGAAGCAGCTCTCGAGGTCGGCGGAGACCGGTAGCGGGGTTGCGGCGGCGATCGCACGGACGTTGGCAAGAGTCAGCGTGCGGTCGATCAGGTTCGCGCCGTCGGCCACACCGTGGCTGAGGGCCAGCCCGGCACTTGTGGTTCCGATGGCGACAAAGCCGGCTTGCGTTAGCAGGCGCGCGCTTCCGGCGTCCCAGGCATTTGCTATGACAAACGGGCTGTCCTGCTCGTGTAGCTCACGGAATATCACCGCTTTGCGATGTTGCGCGGTCGTGTCGTCGTCCATCACATCAACTTTCCTGGGGCCGGTTGGGGCACCGGCGTGGACAGATGAGTTCTGCGCGCTGGTCGACGGCCGGTGAGGAGTCGCGGGTGTCGTCATCTTCGCAGGTGTCGCCTGCGGGTTTCGGTGCAACGCCGACATCAACGCCGCCCAGGATATTGCCGCAGGACGTGCGGTGAACGCACGGGGAGGCATGGCACCGGCCGTTCCGGTGAACCGCGGACCTCACCACCACGCACCCCTTTGGTGGGTGTGTAGGAGTTGGGATGCCCACCTTTCAGGGCGGGGAGGACGTCAGTCGCCAGCCCAGGACGCCCGCGGTGAGGGACGGTGGTCCTATGACCGACGACGACGATGACTGGGCCCCGCCGCCCGTGCTCCACGGCGACGGAGACTCGATAGCAGCCGCGGGCGAGGCGCTCACCGAAGCGGAGACCGCCCTGCGGGCCTACGCCTGGATCCCGGACGCGGACGAAATCGACGCTGCCGCCGCCATCCTCCACCAGCTGGATTCCGGGCACCATCGCCCCGATGCTCCGGTCCGGTACCTCGTCCACCGGGCGCTGGAGGAGACGTACCCGCAGCTGATCGCCTGGCGGCCCCGACCGCTGTACTTGTACGCGGCGGTGAAAACCGTGCAGCTTCTCGCCGCGGCACCGCCCACCGAGGAGCGTGACGATGCCACCCTCGTCGCCTGGGACCGCCTGACCGTCCTGCTCCGCGTCGTGTCCGCCACCGCGGGTGGCAGTACCTAGCACCTGCCCAACACCTGCCCGGCGCCTGCCCGATACCTGCCCGGCGCCGCCCCACCCGCACCCGGTTGCCGGCGGCTGATCCGGATGTGGCGGCCGCGATCGCCGAGGAAATAAGCTACATCGGCCCGCACCGCGGCGAGTCCGGAGGAGATGGTCGCGTTGCGTTTGGAGAGGTTGGCCCCGAGGTTGGCTCCATGGCCGGCGAGCCGGGCCGTCCGGGACCGGCCAGCGACCGCGTGCCCGGGTTGTCCGGAGCGTCACCGAGCCCCGCGCGCGGGGAGACCCGATATAACGATCATGCTGGTCGGTGGGGTGCCGCTGCCGACAGCCCCGGCCCGGCGAGGACCCCGGTGGAGCGGGCGTTCAGGGCATACCTTGATACCCAGATGAAACAGACGCGAAGCGGAGTATCGGTGACTGACTCGACCATCATCTATACACACACTGACGAGGCTCCGGCCCTGGCGACGTACTCGTTCCTGCCCGTGGTCCAGGCGTATGCCGCGACGGCCGGGGTCAGTGTCGACAGCCGCGACATCTCCCTGGCGGGGCGGATCATCGCCAGTTTCCCCGAGGATCTCGAGGAGGCCCAGCGCGTCGAGGACGCGCTCGCCGAGCTCGGTGAGCTGGCCAGGACGCCCGAGGCGAACATCATCAAGCTGCCGAACATCTCGGCTTCGATTCCGCAGCTGAAGGCGGCGATCGTCGAGCTGCAGCAGCAGGGCTACGCGCTGCCGGACTACCCGGACGACCCGAAGACCGACGAGGAGCGGGAGATCCGCGCCCGTTACGACAAGGTGAAGGGCAGCGCCGTCAACCCGGTGCTGCGCGAGGGCAACTCCGACCGCCGCGCCCCGGCCTCGGTGAAGAACTACGCCCGGACCCACCCGCACCGGATGGGCGCGTGGGCACCCGACTCGAAGACGAACGTCGCCACGATGAGCGCCGACGACTTCCGCTCCACCGAGAAGTCCACGATCATCGCCGAGGCCGGCACGCTGCGCATCGAGCTCGCGGGTGACGACGGCAGCACCACCGTCCTGCTCCCGTCCCTGCCGGTGCTGGTGGGCGAGGTCGTGGACGCGGCCGTCCTGCGGGTGGCCGCGCTGCGCGAGTTCCTCACCGCGCAGATCGCCCGGGCCAAGGCCGAGGGCGTGCTGTTCTCGGTGCACCTGAAGGCCACGATGATGAAGGTCTCCGACCCGATCGTCTTCGGCCACGTGGTACGGGCCTTCTTCCCGCAGACGTTCGTCACCCACGGCGCGACGCTCGCCGCGGCCGGTCTGTCCCCGAACGACGGGCTCGGCGGCATCCTCAAGGGCCTGGAATCGCTGCCCGAGGGCGAGGAGATCAAGGCCTCCTTCGCCGCGGAGCTCGCCGAGGGCCCCGCCCTGGCGATGGTCGACTCCGACCGCGGCATCACCAACCTGCACGTGCCCAGCGACGTCATCGTCGACGCCTCCATGCCGGCCATGATCCGTACCTCCGGCTACATGTGGGGCCCGGACGGCCGGGAGGCGGACACCCTGGCGGTCCTGCCCGACTCGAGCTACGCCGGCATCTACCAGGTCGTCATCGACGACTGCCGGGCGCACGGCGCCTACGACCCCGCGACGATGGGCTCGGTGGCCAACGTCGGCCTGATGGCGCAGAAGGCCGAGGAGTACGGCAGTCACGACAAGACCTTCGAGATCCCTACCACGGGCACGGTGCGGATCGTCGACCAGGCCGGCACCGTGGTGCTGGAGCAGGCGGTCGCCGCCGGCGACATCTTCCGCGCCTGCCAGGCCAAGGACGCGCCGATCCGGGACTGGGTGAAGCTCGCCGTCACGCGCGCCCGCGCCACCGGTGACCCGGCGGTGTTCTGGCTCGACGAGAACCGCGCCCACGACGCGAGGCTGATCGAGAAGGTCCGGGCGTACCTGCCCGAGCACGACATCTCCGGGCTGCGGATCGAGATCAAGGCTCCGGTCGACGCGATCGCGTTCTCGCTGGAGCGGATCCGCCGCGGCGAGGACACGATCTCGGTCACCGGCAACGTGCTGCGTGACTATCTGACCGACCTGTTCCCGATCCTGGAGCTCGGCACGAGTGCCAAGATGCTCTCGGTCGTCCCGCTCATGAACGGCGGCGGCCTGTTCGAGACCGGCGCCGGCGGCTCCGCGCCCAAGCACGTCCAGCAGCTGCTCAAGGAGAACTACCTGCGCTGGGACAGCCTGGGCGAGTTCCTGGCGCTCGCGGCCAGCTTCGAGCAGTTCGCGCGGACGACGGGCAACGCGCGTGCCCAGGTGCTCGCCGACACCCTCGACCGCGCGACCGCCACCTTCCTCAACGAGGACAAGTCGCCCAGCCGCCGGCTGGGGGGCCTCGACAACCGCGGCAGCCACTTCTACCTGGCGCTCTACTGGGCGCAGGAGCTGGCCGCGCAGACCGGCGACCCCCGTCTCGCGGAGGCGTTCGCCGGTCTCGCCAAGACGCTCGCCGACGAGGAGAAGGCGATCGTCGACGAACTGATCGCGGTCCAGGGCTCGCTGGCCGACATCGGGGGGTACTACCAGCCCGACCCCGTCAAGGCCGCGGCCGTCATGCGTCCGTCGAAGAGCTTCAACGAGGCCATCGCCAGCCTCACCAGCCTCGGCTGACGAGACCCGAGCGAGGGTCCCACGCCAACGAGGGGGATCCCACGCGATGACGCGATAACGCGATGAGGGGAAGGGCCCCGGAGCCCGGGGCCGGACCCCGGTGCCGAGGCCGGTCCGCCGCCAGGCCGCGACCGTGTCGTGACTCCGTGTAGTGCAATGGCCTCCGCCTGTCGCGGCGGAACTTTGCTCCAGTGATGAACCGACATATGGATTGTTATTCCGTCATTGACATGTCCGTCCCCTGAGGTTCATGGGTGGCGCCTAGCGTCAGCCGGGTGGTTGAGCGATTTTGCGGGCCGGTCGGCGATATTGAGCGGGGTCCCGGGTCGGTCGGTGACGGCGACGTGCTGGAGTTGATCAGATCCCGGTTGCCGGGCCTGTCGCCGGCGGAGCGGCGGGTCGCCAATGCGGTGCTGCCGGCGCCGCTGGAGGTCCTGGACATGTCGGTGACCCAGCTGGCCGAGGTGTCCGGGAGCTCGGTCGGGTCGGTGATCCGGTTCTGTCAGACACTCGGCCTGCGCGGGTTCCAGGACCTGAAGCTGCGCCTGGCGCGGCAGGCGATCCCGGTCGAACGGCAACTGCTCGACGAGATCTCCGCGGACGACGGCTCACCCGAGGTGGTCCGCAAGGTGTTCTCGGGGATGGCCGGCGCGCTGAGCGTCGCGGCCCGCGCGGTGGACGCGGGCGCGCTGGACCGCGTCGTAGACCTGCTGATCAACGCGCGGCGGATTCTGTTCGTCGCGGTCGGGACGTCGGCCCCCCTGGCCGCCGACGTTGCCTACCGGCTGACGACGATCGGGCTGCCGGCCGTCTACCCGGCGGATGTGCACGTCCAGCACGTGTCGGCGCGGATGCTGGGCCCGGGGGACGTCTGTTTCGCGATCAGCCACACCGGGTCGACGACCGAGACGTTGGCGTCGATGCGTACCGCCGCGACCACCGGCGCGGCCACGGTGGCGCTGACCAGTTTCGCCAGTTCGCCGCTGACCGAGCTGACCGAGTCGGTGCTGGTCGCGGGCAGCCGGGAGACCGCCTATCGGATCGAAACCATGACCAGCCGGATCGTGCACCTGGTGGTCCTCGACGCGATCTTCGTTCTGATCGCGTTACGGCACCGGCAATCCCAGGACGCGCTGGCCGCGACCGGCGACGTTATCACCGAGCACCGCATCTGATCATGTCTAGGAGTGTCCGACCATGAACACCACTCTCGCCGCCAACCACCTGCCGCCCACGGCGACGCCGGCCAGCTCCACCGTACCCAGGTGATCTCCGTCTTCCCGGGCGAGACGACCCAGCCGCTGCACCGGGACGAGTTGGCCTGGGAAGCGGCCTCAAACGGTCAGCGCACCGCACGTGAATCACGTCACCGTGATACACATCATGCGGCCACCGACGAGGAGGCCGAGCGCGCGGCGAGGCGCTGACCGAGACGGATCGCGAAGAAATCTCCCGTGGGCACGAAACCCCACGTGCACCGGGGCCGTGGCTTGTCGAGTCCTGCTGTTGTTCCGCCGGTGGTCTGCCTGCCTGTCTGGCCGGCCGTCCCGTGCGCCGGGAACAACTGTAGCCGTGGTGACAATGATTTCCCACGGGACACCGAACACCCGGCCACGTCAGCTGAATCGCTACGCCACGAAGGTGGTGTTGGGTAATGTCGGGACATCTGCCGGCGGGCACCAGCCGACGGTCGGCGGTAGCTGTCCCATAGTCCATATACAGCGAGGTCCGCCCACGCGCTCTCGCCCATTCGTCGAGCGGGCCGGAGCGTGAACGGATATTTCCCTGCGCTGCCTGTCTTGTTCTCCTCGGGGATCCCTCGCCTATGCGCCGCCCAGTCCTGTCCTTGGGTATCGCCGCCGCCCTGCTGGTGGTAGCCGCCGGCACCGGCGGTTGCTCGTCCGGAAAGGCGTCCGCGGGCTCCTGTGACACTCCTGGAGTGACGGAGGATCAGATCAGGCTCGGTGTGCTTTACCCCGACTCGGGGGTGCTCGCGCCCTTCTCCGTCGCGCGAGCCGGCCTCGACGCCCGGATCGGGCTGGCCAACGAGCGTGGCGGGGTACACGGCCGGAAAATCGTGTACGATTGGCGCGACGACCAGGGAACCGCCGAGGCGAATGCCATCGGCGTGCGGGAACTGGTCGAGGAGAGGAAGGTCTTCGGCCTCCTTGAGTTCACCCTGGCGGCGAGTGGCAGCGCGTCGTACCTCGCCGAGCAGAATATTCCGGTGGCCGGCGTGGCGGCTGAGGAAGTCTGGTCGAAGTACCGGAACATGTTCTCGTCGTTCTACATCACCGGATCCGCCATCGACACATACGGCAGGCTCGTCCAGTCACGTGGGGGAACCAGGGCCGTTCTGCTCAGGACCGCCCTGTCAGCCGGGATCGCGGACACCGGAAGCAAGATTGTGTAGAGCGTGCAGTCAGTCGGCATCCCGGTCGTCGACGAGGTGAGCTACACGGCGAACGCCGACAGCCCGGCGGCGATCGCCCAACGGATCGTCGCGGCTCGCGCCGACACCCTCCTCACCGTGGTCGACGCCCATGAACTCCCCGCCGTGCTGAACGCGATCCGCGCCGCCGGTGGGAATCCCACGGTGATCCTTGCCGCCAGCGGCTACGATGGCCGACTGCTGCGTGATGCGGGCGCCGCCGTTGCCGGCGTCACGGTCCCGGTTTTCCACCGGCCCTTCGAGGCCGGCGGCTCTCCCATCACGAGCTACATCGACGCGATGCGGCGCTACGCCCCCAGCGGGAGGACCCGGAGCAGGAGATCACGATGATGGCCTACATCAACACCGACCTGTTCCTGCGCGGTCTGGAGGAGGCCGGGGACTGCCCCACCCGGCAGGGTTTCGTCGACGGACTGCGGTCGGTGACGAACTACGATGCCGGCGGCCTGATCCAGCCGATCGACCTCAGGAACAGTCTGGGCCGGCAGAGCACCTGCCTGGCCTTCGTCCAGGTCAACAATGCCGGTACGGCCTTCGGCGTCGTGGCGGAGAACCTGTGTGGCAAGGAAATCACGGCCGGCCGGGCCGCCTCGTGACCCGGGCCGGCCGGGCCCTGATCTGACGCGTCCCCGCCGCCGGGCGATGCGGGCGAACGCCGCGGCCCGGCCGCCGCCGCGGCGGCGGCGAGCAGGCAGCAGGCACCGGCTCCCGCCAGGGCCATCCAGGGGACCCAGCCACCCGGAGGATTCCACTGCGACGAGCCCAGGAACCAGGCCGGTCCATAGATGCCCACGGCGCTGCGGTGCCAGTCTGTCCACAGGCCGACGGTATGCACCGCGATCACCGCCATGACGGCGACGGCGGGCCCCGCCCGGCGCAGGGCCGCGGGGATGCGCGCGGCCCACCGGGTCAGGATCTCCCCGGCCGCCAAGGGCACCAGCACCGCGATCGGCGTCAGGTACCGCCCGTAAACCGGGAAGCGCGTCTGCCGCAGGACCAGCACGTCGAGCGCCACCGCCACCGCCACCACGCCGATCAGCACCGCGCCGAGGCGGACCCGCTGCCGCCAGGTTCCCACGACGAACGCCGCGCCGAGCAGGACCAGCAGGCACGCGCCCCATGTCCAGTAGGCGAACGAGGGCATCCGCAGGCTCGCCCAGCCGAACACCCCGACCCACTGCCGTGCCCAGGCGGGCACGTCGGACGACAGCTGCCGCAGCCCCTGTTCCGCGAGCTCACGGCTTATCCCCGGGTGCGGCTGCACGCGCTTCTCCCAGGCCGCGGTCGCGACGACCCCGGCCACGGCGAGGGCGACCCACGGAACCGAGAGCCACCCGACCAGCCGGTGCCGCCGGGTCCCTTCTGCTGGCCGGGGCTGCTCGACTGGCCAGGGCTGCTCGACGGCGGGTACCGCATCGACGGCCCGCGCCCGCGCGCGGGGGGCCGCGAGACCGACGGCGATCACCGGGGTGAGCAGCACCCACAGGGGGCCGGACGGCCGGGACAACGCCACCAGCGCGGCGACGAGGCCGAGGGCGGGCCAGATCCACCTCGGCGGCGCGCCCGGTCGACCGAGCCGCAGCGCCAGGGTGAACAACGCGGTCGCGCCCGCGATCTCCATCCCGTTCGTGCCGAGGACGGAACCCAGGAACAACGCCATCGGCGAGACCGCCAGCAGCACGCCGCCGACCGAGAGCAGTCCGGCGCGGGAATCCCAGGAGGCGAAGATGATGATCGCCAACAGTGTCACCACGATGGCAGCCGAGGTCGCCCGCCCGGCGTAGAGCGCGCCGTCCGCCGTGTGCGTGCGGGTCATCACGGCACCCTCGACCGCGTAGAGATAGGGCTCATAGGTGCCCACGTAACTGAGGGCCCGCGTCGCCGCCGGCCGGGAGTGCGGACGGTCGAGGCACGCGACGGACAGCCAGTCGCGGAAGAGGTCGCAGGGGAACCCCGCCGCGCCGGGGTTGAGCCCGGCGGGCAGGGCGAAGACGCGGCTGTTGCGATTGATCCAGTCGATCCGTTCGGTGCGGCCCGGTCCGTTGCCGAACGACGGATGTGCCAGCCGGCCGGGTGTTCCCGTCCATTGTCCGGTGCCCGCGCCGACCGCCTTCACGAAGTGGGCGGGCTCGTCGGGGCCGAACCCCGGCGGGTTGGTGCCGACCCAGGCGGCGACGAGCAGGAGGAACCCCGCGACGAGAAGCCGGGGAGGCAGCCGGGACGCACCCGGGGACCGGCCGGCCGTGCCACGCAGCCGGCCCCGCCGGCCCCGCCGACCACTTCGGCCCAGCCGACCCGGCCAGCCCCGCCGGCCACTCCGGTGAGGCGCGGCACTGCCGGGAGTGTCCGTCGTCGAACGGCACTCCGGTACACCGGCCATGACTCCCCTGCCGCGCCCCGACGCCCGATGGTTCCCTCACCCCATCGCATCCTGTCGCGCCTATCTAACTCCACTGCATGATTGGCGGATTGGCGGGACCGGGCCGGTCTTCCGCGGGTCGCCACCAGGACCCGCCGGTTGGCCTTCACCGGCACGCCGGCCTACGCTCCCGATCCCCGCCGGGTCGTCCGGGTGGGTGTGACAGCCTGAGTTGGTCCCACATGAGGGCCTGTCCTGCGTCGTGACTTGCGATGCGTCGGGGCACCCATGATGCGTCGGGCATCTACTATGACCCGATGGTTGCGAGGCCGGAGGACGGTGTGAGCTGTCAGGCGCTGACTCCGGTCTTCGCGCTGCTGGGGAAGCGGTGGAGCGGTCTGATCGTCAGTACGCTGATGGCCGGCCCGGCGAGGTTCTCCGAGATAGCGAAGCTGGTGCCGGGGGTGAGCGAGCGGATGCTGTCGGGCCGTCTCACCGAACTCGTCCAGGCCGGCCTCGTGGAGCGTGAGGTTCTCGAGGGGCCGCCGGTGGCAACGCGTTATCGGCTCACCCCGCGGGGCGAGGGGCTGCGGACGGCGCTGCACGAGCTGGAGGTATGGGCGCAGGAGTATCTCGTCGCGCGCGGGGAGCCGCCGTCTCCCAGGACTCCTTGACCGGGGCTTGCTGACCGGAGCTTGCCGGGCCGGTACCCGCCGGGCTGGTACTTGTCGGGCCGGTGGAGGTGCCCACGGTCCGTCGCGAGCCCGGATGATCTCGGGGCGCGGGCTCGCGACGGCGCGGGACCGGTTGGGGAGCCGGGTTGATCAGGGGGCGATGAACTGCAGGTCGAGCTCGATCTTGACCTTGTCGGAGAGGGCGAGCCTGCCGGCACCGAGCGGTAGGTTGAAGGTGATGCCATAGTCGCCGCGGCGGATCTCCGTCGTCGCGGCGAAGCCGGACCGGACGCGGCCGTCTACGGGGTGAGTGTCGACCCCGTAGAACTCGACCGCCAGGGTGACGGGTCTGGTCACTCCGTTGATCGAAAGATCGCCGGCGAGTTCGTACTCCTCGTCGCTGCCCGTGACGGACGTCGAGGTGAACGTGATGGACGGGTGGGACGCGAGGTCGAAGAAGTCGGCGGAACGCAGGTGCGCGTCCCGGTCGGGCTGGTTGGTGTTGATCGAGGCCAGGTCGATCTCGGCGCCGACGGACACCGACTCCAGGGTGTCGCCGACCGACAGCGTCGCGGAGAACGTGTCGAAGCGCCCGCGGACGTTGGTGACGCCGAGATGGCGGACCTGGAAGTTCACGCCCGAGTGCGCGGGGTCGAGCGTCCAGGTACCGGCGGCCAGGGGCAGCGGAGCGATGTCGGACGGGGATGGCGCGGTCATGGGACCTCCAGGTCGATGATCGACGGATGGGGCGGTGGCCGTTGCGGCTGCAACGGTACCCCTACAAAACATTAGTAGCTAACGAAAGACAAGGGGTAGTGAGGTCCTGGACCGCTGCCGGTTCAATGCTGGTGCTGGTGCCGGTCCTCATGGGGGTGTCAGTCATGCCGCGTAGGCGGAGTGAGGCTTTCGAGGCAGCGGCCGGGGTGCGCGTGGCCGGAGCCGCCGGTGGGGGAGCGGTCGGTGGCGGAGTTCTGTGAAAACGGCGCGAAGGCGGTGGCGGAGGAGGCGACGCGGGCCCGGGTGGGCCGGGAGTTCTTCGCCGCGCATCCGCTGGCGGATCTCGCGGGTCGGTCCAGGCGCTGGCTGGGGAGCCGGGGTCGGATCATCGAGCCGATGTTCAAGGCGCCGGGTGCGGACCGGCACGCGCCGATCGGCTGGGACGAGGCATTCGGGATCATCGCGGGGGAGCTGAACGCGCTGGACAGTCCGGATGAGGCGGTGTTCTACACATCGGGTCGGACGAGTAACGAGGTGGCGTTCGTCTGGCAGCTGTTCGCGCGGATGGTGGGGACGAACAACCTGCCGGACTGTTCGAACATGTGTCACGAGTCGTCGGGGGCGGCGCTGTCGGCGACGATCGGGATCGCTCCAGCCTGCTCGGGCGGGGCACGACCCTGGCGGATCAGTTCCTGCAGATCCGGGTGAACGGGGACCCGGCGTTGTTCCAGGCGCTGACGGTCAACACCTGCGAGGTGCTGCGGGTCCCGCCGGGACACCTGCTGCTGCAGGCCGTCCGTCCCCACGACCAGTACAACACGACGATCTACGGCATGGACGACCGGTACCGCGGGGTGCGCCGCGGCCGGCGCGTCGTGTTCGTTCACCCGGACGACCCCGACGAGCTCGGTATCGCCGACGGCACCCACGTCGACCTCGTGCGCCCACTCGAAACCCCGGCGCAGGGTGTGTCCCGACGGCTGGTCTGCTGGTCTGCATCGTGCGAGACCGGGTTCTTGACGGCGGTTGCCGGGAGGATACGGCGCTCCCAGCCGAACAGGTAGAGCAGGATGGAGACGAAGGTGAACTTGAAAAGTTCGAAACCCTGTGCGGAGTTGATGAGGGAAGCGACCAGGAAGGGTATGAAGAGGGCGGCCGATGCCGGCCGTCCGGCCAGCCGCAGCAGGATCAGGAAGACCGCTGCCAGAAGAGCGCACGCGCCGATCCGACCGAAATCGAACAGCCAGGCCAGGTAGAGGGAGTTGGCCGCGTAGTTCCGGCCGTCACCGTATTTCTTGGCGAGATAGACGGAGTTCGAGTTCGGGCCGTAGCCGATGTTCGGATGACCGTTCTGCCGGGCCTCGGCCATGACGATCCGCGCGCTCGTGTAACGGCCGTTGGCGGTGGCGGGTGCCGTGTCATCGCCCAGCGCGCCGAGTCCGGCGACGAGCCGGCCGAACGCGACCGTCAGGCCGTTGTTGCTGGTCAGGTAGCCGGCCGGCGGCGAGGACGATCGTCCGGCGGCCCCGGGCAGCCACCGCTCGAACCCCGTTGAGATAACAGAAGGCCAGGCTGATAGAGGCGGTGAGCAGGACCGTGGGTGATTTGGTCAGCAGACCGGCGAGGACGACGAGTGCCAGGTTTCGCCACGACCTGCGCCGGACCGCCAGCAGGATCAGCACGGAGATGACCGGGGCCCAGGACGAGGGCTCGGCCAGCAGCCCGCGCAGCCGGGGCGTGCCGCCGGCGCCGGAGTCTACCCACACCGGCGCCGGTAGGACGTCGGCGACGGCATAGCCGGCCAGGGCGATCCACACGCAGCCCAGTGACATCCGCCAGAAGACGTGTTCGAGGTGGCGGCGATCGAAGAAGAATGCCGCGAAGACGGCGATCGAGGCGTAGAAGACGCCGAACCGCAGGCTTGCCGCGAGGTATTCGGCCGCGCGGTCCGGGGCCACCGGGGCCACCGGGGCAAGGGAGTAGAAGCACATGACCGTCGCGATGAAAAGTACGGCCAACAGGCTGCGCAGCGCGTTCAAACACCCAGATCGCCAGCCGGGCGGCCGGCCCGATCAGCTCGTTCTGCTGCGTCTGCTCCGCGGTTTTTGGGGCGGTGTCCCACATCCTGGGGGAGCCGGCGGAGGTCGGATCGGGGGCAATCGTGACCGATCTCATCGCCGGCACCGTGGATTTCCCCCAAGGGGCATAGACGCCGTGATTTTCCCGAAGCCCATGTGGAGCATGCTAACAGCCACCGGAGCGCTTTCTCCCGGCATCCCTCGGCGGTGGGCGCGGGTGTCGCCGCGGCGACCCTTTCCGGGGATCGACTGCCTATAACCGGTCCTTCGCGGGCGACGCACGCGTTCAGGGCCGGCGGCCCGTGCCGGAAATCACCTTCGCCGGTGCATCCGTCTTTTTGGTGTGATCACACTACGACTGTCGGTGTCGGGAGCGTGCTCCCGGTGCCGACGGTGCTGCCCATCAAGCGATGGATATCTGACCAGGCCACCTACATTGATCCTCCGGGCAGGGCGTGATGGCAGCCAGCAGGTAGCGGTCATCCGACGGGCGGGCAGAGGGCGCGATGAAGACACCTGAGCGGCTGTTCGATCTCCCCGGCACGGTTGCCATCATCACCGGCGGAATCCGGTAGGCCATTCGAAGCCCGTGTGCGGTGGTTTTCCCCGCCCGGGTCGACCTGCTGACCGCATTCATCCTGGACAGGCCCACTTTTAGGATCACCGGCGTGGCGACAGGCCCACTTCTAGCGTCACCGGCATCGCAATGCACACGCGGGAAGGAAGTCACATGCAGGAAAGAGGCTACGTGCAGGAAAGAAGTCATGTGCCACTGGGGCGTCACATGCGGGAAATGGGTCACGAGCAGGAAACGGGTCATGTCCCGGAAGGAGGCCACGCGCCGCAGAGACGTCACGTGCGGCTGGTACGTCACGGGCGGCAGGACATCGTGAGGAGGGGACGGCGTTCCCGGCGGCGCCGGACCGTCATGGGGCTCGTCCTCGCCGCGACGACCGCGGTGACGGCCACCGCGACGACCACTGCCCTCATCGACCCCGCCGCGGCCACCGGGCCGACCACGGCTTGGCGCCACACATCCTCTTACCGCGGGGATGTGGTCTCCGTCAAACGGCTACGGGTCCTGTCGGCGGAGTATGTGCGGGCGGTCCTGGCCGGTACCGGGTTCGACGCCGATCCGGAGGTGATCCGGTCGGGGGTGCGGACTTACCGGGTCGTGTACTACACGATCGACCCCCGTGGACGTCGGACGACCGCCAGCGGCCTGGTGGCGCTGCCGCGCACCGAGGACCGCTGGCTACGGGTTGTCTCCTACGCCCACGGCACCGAGATCAACCGCACAGACGCTCCGTCGACCGCGACCGATCTGGAGGCCAACTCCTGGGGGCAGGCCCCGGCCCTCACCTACGCCGCCGCCGGGTTCGCGGCGGTCGCCCCCGACTACCTGGGCTACGGCGTCGGGCCGGGTGACCATCCGTGGTTGGACGTCCCCTCGGAGACCAGCGCGTCGCTGGACCTGCTCCGCGCGGCGCGCACTGTCGCCGAGCGTGAAGGCCGGAAGTTCAAACGGGATGTGCTGGTCACCGGGTTCTCCCAGGGCGCTTCGGCGGCGACGGGACTGGGGAAGGCGCTGCGGGCCGGCGCCGACCCGTCGTTCCGACTCGGTGCCCTCGCGCCCGTCAGCGGAGCCTATGACCTGCGCTCCGTGGAGCTGCCGGCGTGGCTGAACGGGCAGGTCGCATGGCCCTTCGGCGTCGGCTACACCGCCTTCTTCCTCGTCTCCTGGAACCGCCTGCACCACCTGTACCGCTCGCCGGCGGAGGTGTTCCAGGACCCGAAGGTCGCGACGCTCTTCGACGGCAAGCACACCGGGGAGCAGATCCTCGCCGGCCTGCCGGCGACCACCGACAAGCTGCTCACCCCACACGGCTTCGACCTGCTCCGCAACCCCCAGGGCCGGCTGGCCGTGGCGCTGTGGGCGGCGGACAAGACCTGTTCGAACTGGAACCCGAGGGTGCCGGTCCGGCTCTACGTCGGCGGCGCCGACCATCAGGTTCCGCGGGCCAACAGCGAGCACTGCCGGGCCGCGTTCCTGGCAAGTGGCGCCGACGCCCCGATCATCAACCTGGGACCCAACGTCGGTCATCTCGACTCCAACAAGGCCGGTACGGCCGCGGTCGTCCGCTGGTTCCGGCAACAGGTGCAGCAGTAACAGCGAGCTGACGGACCAGGACGATCCATGGTCCCCGGCCATCGCCGGTCCCATCGCCGGCGATGGCCGGTCAACCGGCCAGCGAAATCGGACGTCGGCGGGCGGCACTCGTGGGTGGGACGGAGGGACCTCCCGGCTCGTCGGCTTCAGCGTTCGTCGTCGGGGCTGTTCGTCGTCGGCGCTGTTCATCGTCAGCGGCGGTCAGGTATCTCGGTGCCTCCGGGGAGTGCAGACAAGATAATCAACGGTGTTGACGACGTTCCGGCCGCCATTTTTGATCATGGCTAGATTCGGAAAGGCCACACCGGGGGCCCGATGGTTTCGGTGCGGACGGGGAAATTGGGGCTAGGCATGTTGACCTCGAGGCCGAGTCTCTTGTTGATTTTGAGAGCGCGATTCGCGTAAAAAGCGAGGATTCGCGGGGCCACCGACGCCACCGTGGCGGTGGCCGGCTCGGGTATGACGGCCGAAACTATCGCGGCTATGTCGACGCCGTTAGCGACCATCTCGGTCTCCTCTCTGGTGAGGAAGATCTTCCAACCCTTGTGGACGCTGGTGGCGGATGCCATTGATGCTCCGTTTATGTCTGACATCAGGTCCCGACAGGCGACAGGCTTGCACCAGCGCGACGGAGACTCGACGGTAGTTCGCTGATGGCGCAATAAGCACTTAGGATTCGGAATGAAATAACTTGTTCACTTCGGGGTCCTCGCGAGCCTGTGACCTACGAAGACGCATATTGGCTTGCATTAATTACTTCATTACGAATTCATAGGTGGCCCATGACCGGCGTTGACCGTCTGAACGATCTTCCTGTCCGGGGGGATACCAGCCCCGCTCAAGGGAGGAAAGGGGGAAGGAAAGAAGGAAAGGAAAAAGGCGAGAAGGGGGAAATAGCCAGATAAAGAAAGAAATGATCGGGCAGTGGGAAGCGGAAAAACCAGGCGTACGCAGCCCGCCGTCCAAGGGCGGCTCAGGAGTGGTTCAAGGGCGGTTCAGGGGCGGGCCAGGCGCGGATCAGGCACCGTGGCGTCGCTCCCTGGCGGCGAAGCTGCGCAGGGCGCGCAGGAAATCGATCTCACGGAACGCCGGCCAGTACGCCTCGCAGAAATACAGCTCCGAGTAGGCGCTCTGCCAGAGCAGGAAGTTGGACAGCCGCTGTTCCCCGCTGGTGCGGATCACCAGATCGGGGTCGGGCTGGCCGGCGGTGTAGAGGTGCTGGGCGATGTCGTCCACGGTCAGCGTCGACGCGACGTCGGCCAGCGAGTCCCCCGCCTCGGCCCGCTCGTACAGCAGTTCGCGCAGGGCCTCGATGACCTCCTGGCGACCTCCGTACCCGACGGCGAGGGTGACGTGAGCGCCGGTCGTGACTCCGCGGGTCGTCTCCACGGCATCCTTGAGGACACGGGCCGTGCTGTCCGGCAGCGTGTCCAGCATGCCCGCGAGATGGACCTGCCAGCGGGCGTCTGGCCGCCCGAGCCGGTCGGCCACCACCTGCTCGATCACCTGCATGAGGAAGGCGACCTCGGCGTCCCCGCGCTGCTGCAGGTTCTCCGTCGAGCAGACGAACACGGTGACGTGTTTGATCCCGACAAGCTCGCACCAGGACAGGACGTCCTCGGCGTGCTCGGCGCCGTACTTGTGGCCGAGGCTCGGATTCGCCATGCCCATCTCGCGGGCCCAGCGGCGGTTGCCGTCCATGACCAGCCCGACGTGCGCAGGCAGTGGACCCGCCATGACCTGCCGACGCAGGCGACGGGTGTAGAGCGCGTAGAGGGGGCCGGCCGTCAGCTGCACCTTCGATTACACCTTCGATCGTGGGGCGCCCGGCGATCGCGGGGCACCCGGGGGAGGAGGAGTCCGGGGAGAGCCCATGGTCGGAATGGGCCTGTGGTCGATCTGTCGTGGGTGTCACATGCGGGGGAGTGGGGGAGTGGTACCTCGGGATACCAGTGTGCCCCCTCCCGAGGAAGGGCTTCCGCGGGGGCTCGGACCGACGTCGCGATCGGGCTGTCCGCCGGTCACAGGACCGCCACCGGCCCACCCACCCCGTGCAGGTCCAGCGCCGGAATCACCAGCCAGTTCTCGTAGCCCCCCGCCCGGGCGTGCCGGTTCGCCTCGGCCGGTGTCACGAAGAACCCGACGACACCTTCCACCGCCCGATCCGGCCCGATGAGGACCGCCAACGCCCAGAGCGGGCCGGATCGCTGCGGATTCGCGGCCGGAATGTGCGACCACACGTCCGACCAGCTCGACTGGTCAGTCGAGGACTCCATCATGCACCCCTCTTCACGTAGCTCGTCCGGAGCCGCCCACGGCGGCCATGGCGGACGAAGGTCGACCGGTGAAAACCGTTGATATCACTATCGGTGCCGCTCCTGCGTCTTACGGTGACATTCGGTAAGTTTCTGTCCATACTCTCGCCACGGCGCTCCAGATGAGCATC
>NZ_CDWTNB010000073.1:17326-19196 GCF_977947065.1 Frankia sp. CgJB1 | reverse complement strand
AAAGGCGGCATCGTGGTTGGGGCAGGCAGCGAGACCGTTGGTGACGTCGAGACGTTCCCGGTTGGTACAGGTCCGCCATGGCTTGATGTGTGAGGCGCGGAGAAGGCGTCGCCGCAGGAGATCGCCACTGGGGGTGAGGCCGCAGAACACGCAGTGTTGGCCACAGTTGGCTAGCACCTCGCGGGCGAAGCGATGTTGACCGACGCGGGCGGCGCCGATTAATACCCTGGTAGTGATCGGATCTACGGGATGTTCGGTGGAATCTCCAGGATGTGATGTGGTGAAGGCGTCCTGGATGTCGGTGTCGGCTAGATCATCCTGCCCAAGTAGAAGCAGGGGGTCGTCGCCGAGGCCGAGGAAGTCGGGCAGATCGGTGGCGGTGACCCCGGCGGCGCTTCCCGCGGCGAGGATCATCGTGTAGATGGCGGAGAGGCGGTTCGGGTCGTTGAGCAGAATGGCGGCGGTCTCGACTTCATGGCGTGCACCGTTCGGCCGGGAGCCGTCGAGGTTCGCCATCTTTGCAAGGATCGAAGCGGGTGTGCGGCGGAACAGTCGTGCAAGCTCGGGCACTGGTGATGGCGCTTTATGGCTCGTCGACCCCCCGTAGTGACGGTGGTTGACGTTCAAGGAGGCGGCTAGGTTCAAGGAGGCGGCTAGGCAGAGAAGCGTCTCGACGGGAGTGAACGTCTCCTGGCGAGCTTTCACCTCGGATGAGCGCGGCATGCGGGCCAGCACCCGGGCCCATTGGCGGTCGGCAGCTCCTGAGGTGATGCCTATGTAGTCCCCGAGATCAGGCATTAGGTTATCTTAAGCGTCGATGTCGGAAGAGTCTACATGGGTGCCGATTATGGAGGGTCGTGATGTCTCCGTGTCGTGGACGGGTTGCCTGAAGACTGTAGCGTCCAGGTCAGGGCATCCGGGCTGCCGAGCGGCCGAGCTGCTGCCCCACCTCCAGCGGGAACGGGACCGGATCGCCACGGCCATCGATGACCTCGCCACCGCCCGCATCTTGCTGGAAGCCGTCATCGCCGCCACTCCGGCGGTCGGAGCGGTCGCCGGGGTGTGCGACACGTCCGACGGCGAGGACCGGGTGTTCACCACTGCCGCACGCTGATCCGTACTCACGGCCGCCGTATGCCGACCCGGATCCCACGGCCGGCGCCCGCCGACCGTCGGCGACAGGCGAAGAAGAAACCCTCCACCCCGACACCGAGCACCTGGTTGCCGAACAGCCGGTGGAGGTCGAGTAGTTTCTCGGTTACCTGCTCGGCGGACCCGGCGAGCGCGGAACCGTTCTCGATGAAATCCTCGAGCGAGTCGAACGGGAAGTGGTTCTGCCGGGCCACCGGGAGGTCCCGGAACGCGGCGAAGGCGGGACGGGCGGGTTCGAGGGTATCCTGGGAACGGTCGGTGATATCGGTCCGCCGGAAACCGTTGGCCGAGTGGAGCGGATCCGCCCACCTCGCGGGCAGGCCGGTGGACCGCTCACAGAACGCTGAACCGGGTCAGACCTGTGGAGCGGGCTGCTGGAATGGCCGTGCCCTGGTGGTCGCCTCCCACCTCCAAGAAGTGCGTCGAGGCCGGCCGTCGAGCTCACTCCGGCCGGTGCACCACAGCAGCACCTAAGCCGGGTCTCCGTCCGGTGCATCGGGGAACAGACGGCGAAGCACCCGTATGCCCAGGAGCGCTGGGAACCGCCAAGAGACCGTCAGCCCCGCGGCGATGTCCCAGGTATGGAGGAGGGTGTCGGCGACGCCCATCACCGCGAAGCCCTCGGGATCGCATGGCCCCCAATGCCAGGCCTGCGTTGCGGGGTCGGCGGTGGCCAGCGCGCTGCTGAGGATTCGGAATGAAATAACTTGTTCACTTC
>NZ_CDWTNB010000073.1:8212-17069 GCF_977947065.1 Frankia sp. CgJB1 | reverse complement strand
CTGAGCAGTCCACCGCATGCGGTGATGACCTGGAGCACCTCGCGCGGTGGCGTGTCCGGGGGAACGGTCAGATCGAAGGGCAGGTAGGCGTGGGTGGGCCGGGCCGCTAGCTGCCCGGCGTAAGCCAGCAGATCGTGAGCAACGTGGACGGCTGTCGTTCAGCAACTCCATTCCGTATGGCATACGGAACGTATATCGCTCATGTACTCAAGGTTGTATGGGTGCGTGTCATTGCGCTGTGCCCGACCCTCGGCTATGGTCAGAGTGTGATGTTGAAGTGGGCATTTGTTGCCCGGAGGTATCTCGACCTCCGCCGCGTCGCAAGCTCCCTGTGTTGTCGCTGACGGGGAGAACGAGCTGACCGCACGTCGCGTGGATTTAGCGGTCAACATTGTTTCCGAAAATTTCCTCCAGATTTTGACGGTCCTTCTCCCGGATAATTGCCGGGGTCGGGTGTCGGATCCGATCGCCGATTTTCTGGACGGGCACGTGTCGTTCGGGTGATCTGGCACTGACCCACACTTCACACTTCCACGTCGCGACCATCGCGGTGCGACGCCCGTCCTCCTCTTCCTCCTCCTCCTCGTTCGTCCTCCTCGTTCATCACGCAAAGGATCCATATCCATGTCGTCATTTCCTACTTCCCCGATCGACATCGCCGGGAATCGGACGTCCTCCGCCGCCGAGCATCCCGTGCGGGCCCTGCTCACCCGCCGTGGCCTGCTGGGCGGTGCCGGTGCGGGCGGCATCGCCGCGTTCCTCGCGGCCTGCGGCAGCTCCGGATCCAGCGCGGACACGGGCGCGGCCGGCGCGTCGGGCGCCGCGGGAGGCCGGCGCGGCGGCCTGATCACCCTGGGGGCTCCGACGCCGCCCACCGCGCTGGACCCGGTGATCATGTACGACGGCACCGCGATCGCGCTGGTCCAGCTCGTCGCCGAGTACCTGATCTGGCTCGATCCGGACTTCCAGCTCCGCCCTCAGCTCGCGACCGGGTGGACGTCGTCCGACGCGGGACGCACCTGGTCGTTCACGTTGCGCAAGGGCGTGCTCTTCTCCGACGGCATCCCGCTGGACGCGCCGACCGTGAAGGCGTCGTTCGACCGGCTGCTGGACCCGGCGAACAAGTCCGCCGCCCTGTCCGCCTTCGCGTCAGTCCTCAAGGCCGGCGGCGTGGCGGTGTCGGGGGCGGACACGGTGGTTTTCCACCTCGAGCGGCCGTTCTCCGACTTCCCTTACCTGGTCTCCGCGGGCAACTACAACGCGGTCGTGCTCAAGAGCGACTACAAGGTCGGCACGTTCGCCACGAAGGCGATCGGCACCGGGCCGTTCCGGCTCGACTCCTACGACGTCGGCCAGGGAGCCTCGCTGCGCCGCAACCCGAAGTACCGGGACGCCGGCAAGCCCTACCTCGACGGCGTCAAGGTGACCTTCCACAAGGACGCCCAGGCCGACCTGCTGGCATTGCAGAGCGGCGCCATCGACGCGCATATCCTGTCCGAGGCCGACCTCGTCGTCCCGATCGCCGGAAGCAACTCCATCGCCGTCGACAAGGTCAGCGGTACCAGCCTGACCGCGTTCACCCTGCGCGTCGACAAGCCACCGTTCACGAAGAAGGAGGTCCGGCAGGCCATCGCCTACGCGTTGGACCGGCCGGGTGTCCTCGCCTCCGTCTACAACGGGGTCGGCGTCCTCGGCAACGACCACCTTCTCGCGCCCGCGTTCGCGGCCGCCCCGAAGGACCTCGCGCAACGCGCGAAGGACGCGGCGAAGGCCCGGTCGCTGCTGTCCGCTGCGGGGGTCGAGAACCTGCGGTTCACTCTCAGTTTCGGCGCCCCGAACAAGGCCTACGCGCTGGTCATCCAGGACCAGCTCAAGCAGGTGGGGATCACGGTCGATCTCGACCAGCAGACCTCCGATGCGTTCTACGGCGGCAACCAGGAGACCGACACCCCCTGGCTGTTCACCACCGCGAACCTCGTCGGCTGGGTGGGCCGCCCGACGCCAAGCCAGTTCATCATCCCGATGGTGAAGAGCCACGCGGTCTGGAACGGTTCGAAGTACGCCAACCCCGCCCTGGACGCCGCGGCCGACGCCTACGACGCCGCGACCGACCCCGCCGAGCGGAAGAAGCAGGCCGAGATCATCGCGCGGGCCCTTCACGAGGACGTGCCGGTCATCATCACCGTGTGGTCCGGGGCCGTCCGGGCCTACCGGTCCGACCGGGTCAGGGGGCTACGCGCCCACCCGTCGGCCTTCCTCGACCTGACAACCGTGAGCCGGGCCTGATCCGGCATGGTGCGTTTCCTGGCCTGGCGGCTGGCGACGATCCCCGTCACCATGCTGGCGGTCAGCTTCCTGGTGTTCATCGCCACCGAACTGATCCCCGGCGACGTGGCGCGCGTCGTGTTGGGCGGGGAGGCCAGCCAGACGTCGGTGGACGCGCTGCGCCACCAGTTGCGTCTCGACGAGCCGCTGGTGCCCCGCTACCTGCACTGGCTGGGTGGGTTCGCCACCGGTGACTGGGGGCGCTCCTACACGCTCGGAGTCGACGTCCGCCCGCTAGTGATCGAGCGTCTGCTCGACAGCGCGACGCTTGCCCTGCTCGCCTTCGTCCTGCTGGTCCCTGTCGCGCTGGCGCTCGGCCTTGCGGCGGGATTGCGCGAGGGGCGGCTGACCGACCGGATCTTCAGCGTCACAGGCCTAAGCCTCGGTGCCGTTCCCGAGTTCGTCACCGGCGTCGTGTTGCTGGTCCTCTTCAGCGTGAAGCTGCACTGGCTGCCCTCGTCGGCGCAGGCACCGCCGGGGGCCGGTCCGCTGACCTTGATCCGGCATCTGCTGCTGCCCGCGGTCTGCCTGGTCCTGCTGTGCACCGGCTATGTCGCCAGGCACGTGCGGGCGAGCACGGTCGCGGTCCTCGCCAGCCCGTTCATCCGGGCAATGCGGGTGCGTGGCATGTCCGAGGCGCAGCTCGTGCGCGGGCACGTGCTGCGCAACTCGCTGGTGCCGGCGACGAGCGCGCTCGCCGTGCAGCTGCAGTTCCTGCTCGCGGGACTGGTGACCGTCGAGCTGCTGTTCGGCTACCAGGGCATCGGCGACCTGCTGCTGTCGTCGGCGACCAGCAAGGACGTGCCGACCCTGCAGGCCGGCGCGATCGTGCTCGGCGCGGTGGGGATGGGCATCTACGTCGTCGCAGACCTGGTGTACGCGCTGCTCGATCCGCGCGTACGGGTGGGGAGGGCGCGGTGAACGACACCGCGGTGGATTCCGCGGCGAGCGTCACGGTCGGCTCCCGGGCTGGCTTCCGGGCTGGCTTCGTGGTCGGCGCGTTCCTGCTGGTCAGCTGGGTCGTCGTCGCGGTGTTCTGGCCGCAGCTGGCGCCGGCGGATCCGATGGCCCAGCATCCGTCCCAGCGGATGCTGGGGCCGGGCGGCGGGCACCTGTTCGGCACCGACCAGTTCGGCCGGGACGTGCTGTCGCGGGTGATGGCAGGAGCCCGCCCGGTGCTCGAGGTCGCTCCGCTGGCGACCGCGCTCGGGGTGGCGGTCGGAAGCTTGCTCGGGCTCGTGTGCGGCGCGCGGCGCGGCCTGTTCGACGAGATCGTGATGCGGGTCGTCGATGTGCTCGCTGTCTTCCCGAATCTGGTCGCGGCCGTGGTGGTGGTGGCACTTGTGGGCCGCTCGACGACCACCCTCGTCCTGGTCATCGGAACGTTCTTCGTCCCGATCGTGACCCGCAGCGTGCGGGCGGCCGTGCTGGTCGAGCGGGAGAAGCCCTATGTCGAGGCCGCCCGGCTGCGTGGCGAGCCGTTCTGGTCGCTGCTGTGGCGGGAGGTGCTGCCCAACGTGACCGGAACCGTGCTGGTCGAGGCGACGTCGAGGCTGGGCGACGCGGTCTTCGCCGCCTCGACCCTGTCCTTTCTCGGACTCGGCCAGCCACCGGGATCCCCGGAGTGGTGGGCCTCCGTGGCCGACAACCGGCGTCTTCCTCCAGCAGGGCTGGTGGACGGTGCTGTTCCCGGCGCTCGCCGTCGGAAGTCTCGTCATCGGTGTCGCGCTGATCGCCGACAACCTGCGGGAACAGGCCGCGCGGTGGTGAGCGACGCGGTGGTGGGCGACGGGGTGGTGGGCGAGGCCGTGGCCGCCGGGGGGCTTGTCGTCGAAGGACTGACGGTGAGCTACCCGTCGTCCGGCGGACCGGCCGTCGCCGTCGACGGCGTCAGCCTGCGGGTCCGACCCGGTGAGACCTACGGCCTGGTCGGAGAGTCGGGGTGCGGCAAGAGCACGCTGGCCGCGGCGCTCGCGGGCGTGCTGCCCGGCGGGGGTGCCATCGACGCCGGCCGCATCGTGCTCGACGGGGTCGACATGCGGGCCCTGTCCGCCCGGGAGCGCCGGCGGTGGCGGGCCGACGCCTTCGCCATGGTCCACCAGGGCACGAGCAGCAGCCTGGACCCCACCGTGCGGGTTGGCGCGCAGGTGGCGGAGGCCTGCCGGCTGGGGGGGGCTGTCCCGGGCCGAGGCCCGGGCGCGGGCCGTCGAGCTGCTCGGCGCGGTGCGGCTGCCCGAGCCCGCGACGATCGCGCGACGCTGGCCGCACGAACTCTCCGGGGGCCAGCAGCAGCGGGTCGGCATCGCCGCGGCCCTCGCCGGCAGCCCCCGCCTGCTCGTCCTCGACGAGCCGACCACCGGCCTTGACGCCGCCGTCGAGCGGGAGGTCCTCGACCTGATCCAGGCGCTGCGGCGCCGGATCGACGCCGCCGTCATGCTTGTCAGCCATGATCTTGAACTGGTGGCGCGTACCTGTGACCGGGTGGGCGTACTGTACGCGGGCCGCCTGGTCGAACAGGGCACGGCGGCCGACCTGCTCACCGCGCCTGGCCACCCCTACACCGCCGCCCTCGTCGCCGCCGTCCCGCGGGTGGGGGTGAGCAGGCGGGAACGCAGGATACCGGCGGTGCCCGGGCAGCCGCCGTCGCCGACCGACCGGCCGGTGGGCTGCATCTTCGTCGACCGGTGTGCGCTCGCCGACGATGTGTGCCGTGCGTCCGAGTCGCCGCTTGCCCCCGTCGCCGACTCCCCGGACGGACCCGGCGGGCACGATGGGCACACGGTGCGCTGCCATCACGGCGACCGCGTCGGACTGCTGCGCCGTCCCGAACAGGTCGTCGGCGTGGCCCCGCGGGAGGCCCGGCCGGGGCTGCTGACCGTGCGGGGGCTGTCCCGCAGCTATGGCCGGACACCCGTGCTCACCGGTATCGACCTCGACATCGGCCACGGGGAGGTACTCGGCCTTGTCGGGGAGTCCGGCAGCGGGAAGACGACCCTTGCCCGGGCCGTGGTGGGACTGGGCCCGGACGGACCCGGCGAGATCCGGCTCGCTGGCCGGCCGCTACCGGCATCGCTGTTCCGCCGCCGCGCGGACAACCGCCGACGCGTGCAGATGGTCTTCCAGGACCTCGATACCACCCTCAATCCCCGGCACACCGTCGCCACGGTGCTGCGCCGGGCGGCGAGGGCACGGTCGCCGACCTTGCCGGGCGCGTCGAGTTCGGCTCCCGGCTGCTGCCGGTGATGACACCGAGGCTGTCGGGCGGTCAGAAGCAACGCGTCGCGATCGGCCGGGCCCTCGCGGGCGATCCCAAGCTGATCGTCTGCGACGAGCCGGTGTCCGCGCTTGACGTCAGCGTCCAGGCCGCGGTGCTCGAGCTGCTCGCCACCACCCGGGACGCCGACGGCGTGTCCTACCTGTTCGTCTCGCACGACCTGGCCGTCGTCGGCTACCTCGCCGACCGGGTCGCCGTCCTGCACCGGGGCCGGATCGTGGAGATCGGCCCGGCCGCCGCGGTACTGGCCGGACCGCATCATCCCTACACCCACACGCTGACCGCCACCCACACGCTGACCGCACCGGTGGATCCGGCACCGCCCGGGCGGGCCGGGTGGGCTGAGCGGGTCTGGTGGCCGACGCGGCTCGGGAAGACCCGGCCCACCCTCCCCGCGGCCGTGGGCTGCGGCTTCGCCGGGAGTTGCCCCAGCCGGGTGGAGGGACTCTACGACTCCGTTGTCCCTCCCGTCCGACTGCTCGACGGGGCCGCCATGACGGCATCCCACACCGTGCACTGCCATCTCGACGCCGCTGATCTGCCTGTGCTCCCGCCACTGCCGGCGGCGGGCACCGGGGCGATGGCGGAGAAGGAGAATGTCTGATGTCGGAGAAACCGGAGAGGACCCCCTGCCATGACCGACGAGATTCCCGTCATCGACCTGGAAGTGGCCCTCGCCGAGGACGCGCCCGCGGACCTGCTGCGGCGCGTGCGCGCGGCGGCCGAGCGGATCGGCCTGATCCAGATTGTCAACCACGGCGTTCCGCTGGAGCTGATCGAGGACTTCCAGCGTCGGGTCGAGCGGATCCTGCGTCTGCCGCGGGCGGAGAAGGCGAAGCTGGCCAACCCCACCGGACACCCCTTCCGGGGCTGGCGGCAGTGGCCTGACGACTTCGGCCGCCTGGAAATCGAACGGTACTCCGTGGGCCAGTTCGACAACCCGGCCGACGCTGCCGCGGCGGGCGTGTCGAAGCGGTGGCTCGGGCTCTACCAACACGCCAACGTCTGGCCGCCGCAGGACCCCGACCTGCGCGGGGTCACCGTCGCCTACGCCGAGGCAGCCGCGGCGCTGGCCCGGCGGGTGCTCGGCCTGTACGAGCGGCTGCTCGGACTACCCGCCGGCAGTTTCCCGCAGGACGAGCCGTACCACCTCAACCTGCTCGTCAACGACTACCCGACCTGGACCTACCCGGACACGGCCTCCGAGGAGGAGAAGCTTCTCCTGCTGGAGCACGCCGACGGCTCGGCGGTGACCGTCCTGCACCAGCACGGCGAGTACTCCGGGCTCCAGGCGCAACAGCCCGACGGCACCTGGATCCCGGTGCCCGTCGTGCCCGGGGCGTTGCAGGTGCTCTCCGGAACGATCCTCACCCGCTGGACCAACGGTCTGCTGCCGGCCGGCCGGCACCGGGTCGTGGCCGGCGGCAGCGCGACCCGGCAGTCGACCGGGATCTTCTACTATCCGAGTCTGGACACTGTGCTGGAACCGCTGCCGGCCTTCGTCGGGGAGGACGGCACCGACTTCGAACCCGTCATGCTGGGCGAGATCGACGAGACCAACGTCGAGAACTACCTGAAGGTCTTCGGCCGGCCCGAGCAGGTGGCCGCGTGGCGGGAGTGCCGTCCGTTCGTCGCGGAGCTCGCCGAGACCTCCGCCGGCCCCTGACCTGGATCGGCCGCTGACCTCCGCTGGCCGCCGTCCCGCTGGATGCCGGCGACGACGGCCGCGGCATCCCGCCGGTAGTTCACGACCACGTGATATCCGCGCCGGGCGAGATCGGTGGCGATCGCCGCGCCGATTCCCCGTCCCGTACCCGTCACCACTACCGTCGGAATCCAACCGGCCATTTTATCCCTCTCATCCCATGCGTGTCATCTGATCGGTTCCCCAGATGCCGTAGCCGCGTGCCGTAGTCGCGGCCCGGAGACGGGAACGAGGGGGCTCCAGGAGGCTGAGCACGAGCGGACATTCTCCTTGCGGTTTCGCAACGACTGCGTGTCGGTTATGGAAAGCACCGCCGCCGCGACCCCTCCCTGCGTGTGTCATCGGCTTGATGGCAGAGGCTCCCCAGGCGAGAGGACGTCGACATGATCCGCGGGCTGGCTCGTACCTGGGTCTGGAGCGCAAGGACGCGTGAGCGGAGGAGAGCTTTCCTGCTCGCGGTCGTAATCATTTTACTTTCCATGGCGACATCGTCGCCGGTCAGGGCGGCCGGCGGTCCCACCCGCGGCGAGGGCGTCGCGGTTCCCTTCGAGGGGTTCACGGATCGCAACGGAGGCCCGACATCGATCGGCGGTGCGGTCGGTGTGGACCTGGTGCTCGGGTCGACCAGCCGACCGTACCTTCCCTGCCAGAACTACGACCCGCGGACCCGTACGGGCGACGCCTTCGTCAACGCCTGCCAGGAGCGGGGAAGTTACACCACCTACTCCCGTTTCCCTCCCGGCGGAGGCCTGCTTTTCCCGGCCGTCTACTTCATGAGCAACACCCAGCCCGACCTGGTCCGGGGTGGTCTGCTGCGGACCGACTGGGGAGCGCGCACCGCCGGCCTGTCGTTCGAGTTCTACCCGGATCAAGCGCATGACGCCGAGGTTGTCCATTCGCGTTTCTACATCGACCGGTTCGACCATTGGGCACACGGCTGGACGTACTCCGTCGCCATCGCCCTCACCGCCCTCGGCAACCCCGGGACCGCTCGGATCAGCGGGCAACTGACCGACCGCGGCCGGCTGCCGGCACCGGGCCGGGTGCGGATCGTCATCTTCGGTGGCCACGCCCGTTCCTCCACCGGCTACCCGATCTCCTCCTTCGCCGTTCGCACCAGCACCGGGTCGTCCGACTGGAGTAGCGGAGCGCTCTACGCCGGCCCTCAGCGCATCACCGTCACCGACACCATGACGCATCGGGAATGCGTCCTGGAACGCACGCGCGTCCTCGGCCCGGACAACAGGATCGACCTCGACCTCTCCCGGCCGGGTTTCGGTCAGCCCGGCAGCACCTGCACGCCCTGACCATCGGCTCGGCCTGACCATCCGTTCGGGTATCGTCTACGCAGGGTCGTATGTCTATGACATAGCGCACCCATCCATCCGGGATTATTGTCGGTGTTGCACATAGAGTGACACCGTTGCTCCTATTGAGAATTCGACGATGCCGGCTCAACGGCGTTTGGCCGAGGGCACATACGATTTCGCTACTACGTCATATGCGATCTTGTGCCGATACTTCGACACTCTTGGCATGACGTAACCGCCGTA
>NZ_CDWTNB010000073.1:0-7704 GCF_977947065.1 Frankia sp. CgJB1 | reverse complement strand
AGCTTGTCGGCTACCGCTCTGAGCTGCCGGCACCCGGAAGCTACTGCACGAAGACCGTCATGGGCGTTCCCGTGCTTCTGACCCGGGGCGAGGACGGCACGGTCAGGGCTTTCCAGAACGTCTGCGCCCATCGCCAGGCGCCGGTCGCGGAGGGCTGTGGCGTGGCCGAACGGTTCGTCTGCCCGTATCACGCCTGGGTATATGACGCCCAGGGTGACTTCGTCGGCGGACCCGGCCGTGAAGGTTTCCCCTCGACGATGGCCGGGAAGCCCCGCCTCACGCAACTGCCCGCCGCGGAGCATTCCGGATTCCTGTGGGTCGGTCTCCAGCCGGACAGCGGTCCCCTGGACATCGACGCCCACCTGGGAGAGCTCGGCCCGGAACTCGCGTCCTGGGACATCGGTAGCTGGGCTTCGGTGGGCGAGAAGGTGCTCGACTTCCCGATCAACTGGAAGTTCGCGCTTGACACGTTCGCCGAGAACTATCACTTCGCCACGGTGCACCGGGACACGTTCGCGCTGATCATCAAGAGCAACTGCGCGCTGTTCGACTCCTTCGGCCCGCACCATCGGCTGGTCTTCCCGATGCGGCACATCACGGACCTCGCGGACAAGCCCGAGGAAGAATGGGAACCACTGCACAACCTCGTGGTGATCTACGCATTGTTCCCCAACATTATCCTTTCGGTCACCGTCGCCAACGGCGAGGTGTTCCGGGTCTATCCTGGGAGCGGGCCGGGTCATTCGATTACCTACCACCAGAACGCGTCGCCGATGGATCTCACGGACGAGGCGACGCGAACCGCCGCGGACGAGATCTTCGAGTGCGCGCACGCCACGGTGCGCGACGAGGACTACCGCATGGCGATCGACATCCAGAAGAACATGGCGTCGGGGGTGCGGCCTGAGCTCGTCTTCGGGCGCAACGAGCCGGGGCTGCACCATCGTCATGCGGTCATCGACGAGGCACTTGCCGCATTCGGCGGGTAGCGCCGGTCCGGACGGGCCCCGCGCCGGCCCCGGCGCGGGTGGGCCGGGGCCCGTGGATCCGTTCGAATTTGAGGCCGGGACGTCGTCTTCGGCGTCCAGTTCCTCCAGCAACGATCTGATCTCAGCTTGGCCGAGTCCGGCTGTCACACTCGCTCCAGCGTGCCGGAGGTGATGAAGACTCCGCGCTTACGGAAGGCCAAGGGCGACCCGACCAATCACCTGTCCCTCACGCTCGTCGAGGAGCTGGAGGCCACGCTGGAGGACTATCCCGGCGCCCTCGTCCTTGTCCCTCACCGAGCACGGCACGTCCCTCAACGAGGCCCTCCGCCCGCTGGGCGAGTGGGGGAAGCGACGTTGCGAGCGCCTCGCCGCCGAGGACGCGCCCACATCCGCGTAAGAATTCGTAATGAAGTAATTAATGCAAGCCAATATGCGTCTTCGCAGGTCACGGGCTCGCGAGGACCCCGAAGTGAACAAGTTATTTCATTCCGAATCCTAACCCAGAAAGATTAACTTCTTAGCGTTTAGCGTTGTTTTGGTCGGAAGCCACGGATGGGTGTTCTCGGTGTGATCAGTCAGGGTAGAATCTCGACGTACCCGTCGGTGCCGTGCACGCGGATCCGCTGCCCATCGGGGATCAGTCGGGTGGCATCTACCACACCGACGACGGCAGGCAATCCGTACTCCCGTGCGATCACCGCGCCGTGAGTCATTAATCCTCCGACCTCCGTCACCAAGCCCGCGATGGCGACAAAGAGGGGTGTCCAGCTGGGGTCCGTGTGGGCCGTGACGAGGATGTCGCCCGGTTCGAGATCGGCCCGTGCCATGTCCAGGATGACGCGGGCCCGCCCTTCGATGGTCCCGGCGGAGACCGGTAGGCCGCTCAGCGCGCCGGCCGGCAAATCGTCGCGTCGGTACGCCCCGGCGATGACTTCGCCATCCGACGTGAGCACCCGGGGCGGCGTGAGCGCTTGATACGACCTGAACGCGTCCTTGCGCCGGCCGATGAGCCGGTCATCCACGCGGTTCGTGCGCACGACGTCGTGGAGCTCCTGGAACGTGAGGTAGAAGATGTCCTCCTTCTCACGAAGTACGTGGGCCTGTACGAGGCGCTCGGCTTCTTCCAACAAGGCCTGCTTGTACACGAAGTAGCGGCTGACCATGCCGTACTTCGGATACTCCCGGTACCCGATGAAGGTCCGGACCCGGTCGATCATCCGCTTCGTCTCGTCGGCCTTGCGCTCCCCGTCCGGCAGGGCCCGCAAGCGCTCCAGCAGCTCCTGCTCCTTCTTCCAGGCCTTCTGCCGGCCTTGCTCGAAGCGTCGTCGGCTCTCGCCCAGCTCGAAGTTCTTGATGTTGCCGAGGATCATGGGCACGAGCGTGGAGGGGCGTTCACGCCAACGCGGCCGCGTGATGTCGATCTCGCCGACGCAGCGCATGCCGTACTTGTCGAGCCAGGCCTCGACGGCGTCTCGCGCTTCCCTCCCGCCCGCGAGCTTGGGCAGCGCGTCCAGGAAACCCTCGTCCTCGACGTGCTGCAGAAACGCCACCACGCCCGGATGTGGGCGGATCACGTCAGCGACGTCGAGCAGCGCCAGCCCCATTTCCGACGTGACGTTGTGGGGCACGGACCGCGTGAGCGTGTCCGCCGCGTTTTTCTCGCCCAGCCACGCCTCCAGCCGCTCGTTGAGCCACCAGGTGGCCTCCATCGCCGACATGAACACCTGATGGCTCCGCGGATCGAACAAGATCCGCCTCAGCTCCTGGAGGTCCACCCGGATGAAGTCGAGTAGCGCCACTCCCGACTTCGTCCGGATGTCGCGTTCCGAGGCGGCGATGGAAGCCTCGCTGCGCCCGATCAACTCGGTGACGATGGCCGGATCGGTCTCGATCGGGGCTGGCGCGCCGCCGGACAGCGGCCCGGGGGGACCCTCGTCAGGCAGCGGCCGGATGAAGCCGTCGCGCTCGAGGATGGTCTGCAGCGCGTCCCCGGTCAGCGGATCGGATTTCCCCATGAGCTCCAGAAAGCCGGCGCGGCTCGTCGGCGAGACCAGCCTCTGGGTGACGTCGACGAACAGGCGGCCGCCGGCCTCGGCCATGGGCGCGGGGGTCGTCATCTGCCAGAAGGAGAGCCCCAGGGGCTTCATGGGGTCGGTCATCATCTGCTGATGGCCGACGGAGACATAGACGTGGTTCTCCCGGTCGCCGGACTCGGGGATGGGGAACAGCGTGGTGATCGGCCGGCTCTGGACGATCTGGAAGCCGTCGTCGACCAGGCACCATTCGATATCCTGGGGGCGGCCGAAGTGCGCTTCGATCCGCCGGCCGAGCTGCACGAGCCGCACGACCTGCGCAGCCGTCAGCGTCGGCTGCTCCTGCCGCTCCAGGTCGATCGCCTGTTCCTGCGTCCCGCCCGCCGGCGAGGCGTGAACCGCACGCTGCTTGGCGCCGACCGCCTCGGCGACGACCTCGCCGGCGCGCACCTTGAAGACGTCCGGGTTCACCAGGCCGGAGACCAGGGCCTCACCGAGGCGACCTTCCGGTTGGACGTGACGGGGTCGGCTGTGAACAGGACGCCAGCCGCATGAGGGAAGACCATCTGCTGCACGACCACCGCCATGTGGACCGTACGGTGGTCAACGCCGTTGCGCTGGCGGTAGGTCACGGCCCGCTCGGTGAACAGCGAGGCCCAGCACCGGCTGACGTGCCGGAGGATCGCCGCCGCGAGATCGCCCGGGATGGCGATCCCTTCGATGGTCCGGCTAATCTCCGCGCTGAGCGTGCGGATCGCCTCCCGGTCGTCCGGCTTCAGGCGCGACAGGTGCTCGAGCCGACTCTCGATCGACGGCACTTCCGCCATGATTCGCCGGAAGGCGTCCGTCGTCACGCAAAAGCCAGCCGGCACGCGGATGCCTTCGATCCGCGACAGCGCCCCCAGGTGCGCACCCTTGCCGCCAACGACCGCGCCCTGCATCTCGTCAACCTCTTGAAGACCCAACACGTACTGCTCGCTCATCGCGATACCTCCGGGGCAGCCGTGCTCTCTCGCACGGCACCGGCCGATCGAATCACCGGCACCTCCAGCTCTGTCGAACCTCGTGTTGGGCACGTCCTCATCTCTCGTTGCCTTCCCTCGTCACCGCGTCCCCCATAGGTCGACAACAACACACGCACGTCGTGCCCCCAGGTCTTCGCCCGTTCCTGGTCCGGCCGACGATTCTGCAGCGTGACCGGGGAAGCCCTAGGATTCGGAATGAAATAAATTGTTCACTTCGGGGTCCTCGCGAGCCCGTGACCTGCGAAGACGCATATTGGCTTGCATTAATTACTTCATTACGAATTCCTAGCCCTCGGCTTCGCAGATATCTCCAGGCGATCGCCGCCGTTGAAGCCAAAGCGTCCGCAGCCCCTTCGTGTGCCGACGCACGACACCTTGAATGGCTTCAGGCGGAGATCGGTGCGCGGTTCACTACATCGTGACAAAAATGTAGCGATTGATCGCGACGCAACCGCGACTGCGCTCCACCCCAAGCCGCATTTGCAGGTGGTGGGTGCCTTCAGACGCCGACGGTGGCCGCCGCGATCGGCACGGCGAAGGCTCGGCACCAGATCAGCACGGTCGTGGGCGTGTCGATGTCGACGTCGGCGGCCACCGGGTAGTTCTGGTCGCCGAGGTTCCCCCTCAGCCTGTCGAGCCGGGTGCCGCCGGTCGGGTCGGTCTTGTCGGCGCCGGGCACCAGGTGCACCTGATAGTCGGGCCCGGGTTCGACGTCGAGGTCTTCGAACCGGACGAGGTGTGAGCCGTCCGCGAGCCGGATGAGTCGCGCGGTCCCAGTCGCGTCGTGGTCGATGCCGACCAGCTGCGCCCGCCCCAGCTCGACGACATCCGCCCCGGCCGCCGGTTGCGTCGGGGCCGGCGGCCGGGGCGGCGTCTGCCCGGGTGCCGGCCCCGCCTGCGGGGCGGCGCCGGGCGGGGACGGTCGGGTCGACAGGACCGCGGTGACGTCGACGGGTAACTCCTCCTCGACGGTCACGTTCCGGAACGCGGGCAGGACTGTGACGACGAACGCGAGCAGCACCGGCACGGCCTGTGCTGCCCCGGTGAGCACCGGTCCCCTCCCCAGTCTGGGCAGCAGGAAGCCGAGGCCGGCGACCGCCGCCATGATGACGAGCGTGAAGGCGACGCTGCGCGGGCTGGCGAACGCCGATCGGATGACACCGGGCTTCCAGGCCGCGAAGACCAGCCCGCCGAGTGCGGCGACCACGGGTACCAGCAGGGAGCTGCGCGGGTAGCCCAGCAACGTGGGCGTCGATCCTGATTTACGTCCCGACCTGTGCTCCGGACGGCGAGGCGTAGATGTGCTCATGGACATACCATCCTCGCCGACCGCGCATCGTTACACGGCGGCCGGCGATGTCGCGCAGGATCCCGCGGGCCGCCGACGGGGCCACGACCTACGACGGAAGGCTGATGGCCCGATCAGGAGGGTGGGGACTGGCAGAGTGGGGTGATGGACATGGGGGAGCCGGTCGCGTGGGCGCCGGGGATGTCGCTGCTGCCCGACGTCAGTCCGGCGGCGTGGGTAGCGGCAGCCCTGGCCGCTACCACGTCAGCCGCAACGGTCGCGGCGATGGTGCCGCCCGTCTTCGCGGCCTATGCCCGGGTGCTGCCGCCGACTTACGACCGTGAGGGTGTGGGACGGCGACACCGGTGGTCCGAGATCGCCGCATGCCGAGGCGTGGCGCTGACGGCCGAGACCCGGTTCGACGACCTCGTCGCCGGTTCCGACCATTGGGGGCGACCCTCTGACGGAGGCTTGGACGCGCGGGAGACGGCGGCTCTCGCGAGGGTCCTGTCCAGCTTCACCGACACGCCGGACCAGGCGTACTTCTGCCTCTGGGAGGGTTTCGGCCTCGCTGAGACGCGCGCCTGGGAGGACCGGCCGATGCGTGTGCGGACAGCTAACCGGGCGTACCACCTGCTCACCGGGCCGGTGAGCGCCGCCCCGATGTTGCCGGCGCCGGTGGAGTGGAGGTGCGCGAGTCTGTGGTGGCCCTACGATCGGGCCTGGCTTGTCGCCACCGAGATCGACGGCTACTCCACCTACATCGGTGCCAGCCACGCCGCGATCGACGCGGTCCTCGCCGATCCCGCGATCGACGCCGTTGCCGCGCGTCCCGCGACCCCGCTCGATCCCAGCTACGGCTGACGTTCACCCACCTCCTCAACTCGGCGGCCCGAAGCGGCGTCATGCGGGCAGCCGGACGTCCTGTCATCAGCAGATGAGCGCGTTGGTTAGTCTCGCGCGAGGTCTGTCTGCGATTCGCCGTCGGTCCGCGCGAGCACTCTCTGCTGGTGGCTTCGGTGGGTGGTCCGGCGGGCGCGCTGGTTGCCTGCATCGCCTGGAGCGGACTCGGGCCGCCCTCGCTCGTTTCGACAACGTCAGCCGGTCGACGGCTCCCCGAGCCGGACCAGGTTGAGTCGGTAGGAGCGCACCTGCGGGTCCTCATGCCTGGCCGGCAGCGCTGCGGATACCTCGGATGGCAGCCGGTCGAGTACGGCCTGCGGGGCTTCGGGCAGGGTCCGGGATTCGAGGATCTCCAGCCCGGGCACCTGGCGTTCCAGGTCGGCCGGGTTTTCGCAGAACCAGCGGGCGCGGGCGTCGACCTTGCTCAGCGCGTCATGCTGTTCCTGGTTCTGCCGCATCCACTCGCCCCAGCTGTCGAAGGCGGCGAGGCTGCCGGGAAACCGGCCCGCGACCCGGGCAAGCACGTTGTGGACGTCGTGCTCGTCGAGGAACCCGAGCACGGCCTCGGCCACGAACATCCACGGCCCCGGGCCGGTATCCGCGGCGACCTCGAGCCAGTCGTCGTCGAGGACGGACCCGGCCAGGTGCCGGCGGCGGGTGCCGTCGCTGAAGAAGCGGCGGCGCAGCGCCATCGCGTCAGGCAGATCCAGCTCCAGCCACCGGCCGCGACCGCGAGCGACGCCCGCCCGCCCGTACAGCGGGATCAGCAACGTCTCCGCGACGGCTTCCAGCTCGGCGGCGACGCCCGGGCCGGCCGGCGTCTTCCATGGGCCAGTCATGTGCCACCATCTCCCACTATTGAAGACGGTTCTCATGATTGCCAGGGATGCTGGTCGTCAGGAGCGACGACCGGTCGGCCGCCACCATCGCCCGGGCCACGGCGAAGGTCGTCGACGACCAGAAACCGCAGAGCACCGTGAGTGACGAGCGGGCCTCGGTGTGGGCAGCTGCGGTGCGGCCCGGAGCCGGTGGTCGCGAACGCATCACAGTCCTCTCGTTGATGAAAACGGTTGTCATTATAGACAGAGGGCCTGCGTGGAGACGAACAGGGGCTGGCCGAGGACGAGCCGAGGACGAGCCTGGACCGGGTCGTCGCCGTCGCCCCGTCGGTGCACGAGGCGTGGGTGGACGCCGGGTTCAAGACCACGGTCATCGAGCACGGGGCGGGGCTGGGGATCGTCAGGGAAGAACTCCGCCAGGAAGCCGTCCTTGTCGTAGTTGTGAACCGCGTCCTAGTTGTGAACCGCGCTCACTGGTCATACTCTTTGAGACAGACGGCGTAGCGGGTTTCGGCCAGCGGTATCGCGTGCCGGTACCAGGCGGACCACTAGTCGGGGTAGGGCACCTCGGCGCGCGCCTTCTGGAGTGCGGCGGCCCACCAGGCAAGCTGGTTGAACAATGTCTAC
>NZ_CDWTNB010000072.1:0-18737 GCF_977947065.1 Frankia sp. CgJB1 | reverse complement strand
CCCAGACGCCGACGCCCAGAGCACCGAGAGTACCCAGAGCACCCGGGACGCCCAGAACACCCGCGACGCCCGCGACACGGTGGCCGCGGCGGCGTCCCGTGCCGGCCGCCCCGAACCCGACGCCCTCCTCACTGCCCTGGCCGAACTGCACGTCCACGGCGTCGACGTCGACTGGCGCGCCCTGTACCGAGGACGCGGCGCCCGGCACCGGGAGCTGCCCACCTACCCGTTCCAGCGCAGGCGCTACTGGCTCGACGGGACCACCGCCGTCCCCGCGCCCCGTAGCCCGACCGTCGGGACGGCCTGCGCGGCAGGCCCGGACGGCTGGTCCTACCGCACCGAGTGGCGGCCCCTGGACTCCGCGGACGTCACCACCGCCGTGACGGCCCAGGCCACCGCGGCGCCACCGCTGTCCGGCGTGTGGCCGGTGCTGACCCCGGCCGCCGGCGTTGACGAGGACATGCTCTCCCGCCTCTGCTAGATCATCGAACGCCTCGGCGGCACGGCCGTCACCCTCACCCTCACCGGCGACGACGCCGACCGCGCCCGGGTCGCGGCGCTGCTGTCGAACGCCGTACTGCTGTCGAACGCCATGCCGCCGTCGGGCGGCGGCCTCGCCGGGAAGAAGATCGGGAAGAAGACGGTGCAGGCGGTACGCGGCGTCCTGTCCCTGCTCGCCCTCGACGACACGCCGCACCGCATCCATCCGGCACTGACCACCGGGCTCGCCCTCACCGTCCCGCTCGTCCAGGCGCTGCACAACCTCGACGTGCCCGCACCGCTGTGGTGCGTCACCCGCGGCGCGGTCACCACCGGTCCCGACGACCCCGTCACCGCCCCGGACCAGGCCATGATGTGGGGACTCGGCCGCACCCTCGCTCTGGAGGACCCCAGCACCTGGGGCGGTCTGATCGACATCTCGACCGACCTCGACGATCAGACGCTGGCGTGGTTCGGCTCCGCCCTCACCGCCCCCGGCGGCGAGGACCAGCTCGCCGCCCGTGCCACCGGGCTGTTGGTACCCCGCCTCGTCAGGGCCGACACCGTCCTACCAGCCGACACCGTCCCACCAGCGTGGCGGCCCCACGGCACGGTCCTGATCACCGGTGGCGCCGGCGCCCTCGGCGCGCATGCCGCCCGCCGGCTCGCCCGCGACGGTGCGCGCCGGATCGTCCTCGTCAGCCGCCGTGGCCCCGCGGCTCCGGGGGCGGAGGAACTACGCGCCGAACTCGCCGCCCTCGGCGCCGAGGCGATCATCGAGGCCTGCGACGTGGGAGAGCACGAACAGCTCGCCGCTCTGCTGCGGAGACTGGCCAAGGCGGGCCTGCCGGTGTCCGCCGTCGTACACGCGGCCGGTGTCATGGGACAGGTGACCGCCCTGCACAAACTCGATCTCGGGGAGTTCGCGGAGGTCGTGGCCGGGAAGGTCGCCGGCGCCGCCGGCCTCGACCGGCTACTCGACGGGATCGACGGGATCGACGGCACCAGGCTGGAGGCCTTCGTCCTGTTCTCGTCGGTGTCGGCGACCTGGGGCAGTGGCGGCCAGTCCGCTTACAGCGCGGGCAACGCCTACCTCGACGCCCTCGCCGCGCGGCGGCGCGCGCTCGGTCTCGCCGCCACCTCTGTCGCATTCGGCCCGTGGGCCGACGCCGGAATGGGCGCCGAGGCCACGTTCCGTGACTACCTGGGCCGCCGTGGCCTGACCCCGCTGCCCCCCGACGCAGCGGTCACCGCGCTCACCCGGGCGGTCGCGGGCGGGCAGGCCGCGCTCACCGTCGCCGACGTCGACTGGGAGCGCTTCCTCCCACCCTTCACCGCCGCCCGCCCTGGGCATTTCTTCGACGATCTATGGAGCCGGTCCACGACGGCCGGACCCGAGGGGGACGCCGAGCCGACCGGCACCGACGCGCCCCCCGCCCGAGTGGACTACGGGACGCTGCCCGGGCCCGCCCGCGCCCGCGCGCTGTTCGACCTCGTGCGGGCGGAGGTCGCGGCCATCCTCGGGCACCCGTCGCCCGACGACGTGGACCCACAGCGCCGCTTCCTCGAACTCGGCTTCGACTCACTGGCCTCGGTGCAGCTCAGCCGCCGACTGGCCGCCGACTGGCCGCCGCCACCGGCCTCACCCTGGCCACGCCCGTTGTCTTCGAGCATCCGACGGTCTGCGAGCTCACCCGCCATCTCGACGCCCTCGCCACCCAGCGCCACCCAGCGGCACCCAGCGGCACCCAGCGGCACCCAGCGGCACCCGGACATCGTGCCCGGCAGGCCCCCCGCGCGGGCCGGGACGCAGGTCGCGCCGATCGGCGTGCGCGAGCTGTACCGACAGGCGTGCACGGACGGCAAGTTCGCCGAGGGCGTCGGTGTCCTGCGGGCCGCCGCCCGGCTCAGGCCCGTCTTCCGCACCGTCGAGGCCTTCGGCGCGCCCGCCGCGCCGGTGAGACTCGCCTCGGGTCCGGCCAGGCCCACCATCGTCTGCCTGCCCTCGATGATCGCCCCGTCGGGACCGCACAACTTCGCCCGCCTTGCCCTGCACCTGCATGGCCGGCGGGACGTGTACGCGCTGCCGCATCCCGGATTCGGCGACGGGGAGCTGCTTCCGGCCACCGCGGATCTCGTCGTTGACCTGCATGCCGAGACCATCGCCCGGGCGTTCGACGAGATCCCCATCGTGCTCGCGGGTTACTCCTCGGGCGGCTGGCTGGCACATGCGATCGCGGCCCGGCTGGAGGCCCGCGGGATCCGCCCGGGGCGGTGGTGCTGCTCGACACGTGGCTACCCGGGGACCGCATCCCCGAGGGCGACATCCAGGAGGAGCTTCGCGGCGTCGCCCTCAACGACCAGGCCTTCGCGCTGATGACGGAGGCACAGGTCACCGCGCAGAGCGCCTACCTGGACCTGTTCGAGGGCTGGCGGCCGACCACCGTCGACGCGCCGGTCGTCCTCGTCCGGGCGATGGAGCGCATGCCCCAGCAAGCGGTCGCCGAGAACCCTGACGGGGAGGGCCAGGCCTGAGTGACCGACTGGGTGATGGAGCACGAAAGGCTCGACGCCGCCGGCAATCACCAGACGATGATGAACGAACACGCCGCCTCCACCGCCGCAGTCCTCCACCAGTGGCTTGCAGAACTGGGCCGGCCCACGGAACCGGACCGGCCCACGGAACTGGAGCGGCGCTGATGCGGTGACCGGTCTACCCCCGGGGCCCTCGGGTCACCGGACCTCGGGTCACAAGGCGGCCAGCGCCGGCCTGAGGACGCGTTCGTAGAAGTCGCAGAAGCCGCCCTGATCTGGACCGATCTGGAGCAGGGCGACTTCGGTGAACCCGGCGTCGGCGAACCGCCGGATCCCCGCGACGAACGGCTCCGGGTCGGGCCCGTGCGGGATCTTCGGGGCAAGATCCTCCGCGTGACTACTCCGACGTCTAAAGGCGCCGGCTTCTCAGGCAGCTTGCGCTGCCTGAAGGGCCAGCCCGGCCCTGAGGATGTTGGTAGCCGCGTTGACGTCAGCGTGCGCGCTGTGGCCGCATGCCTGACAGACAAACGCGGCCTGTGTTCTGCGGTTCCCGGCGGCGCAGTGGCCACATTCGGCGCAGGTACGGGACGTATTGGCGGGTGGCACCCCGACGACGGCCCGTCCGGCGCTTTCAGCCTTGGCGTGCAGCACGGTGAGGAACACCCCCCATCCCGCATCGAGGATGCTCTTGTTCAGCCCCGTCTTGGCGGCCTGCCCGTTCGACAGGAAGACACCGGGCGTCTCCGGGTCGGGCCTGGGCATGATCCGGCGGGTCATGCCCTTGATGTTCAGGTTCTCCACGGCGATCAGGTCGTGGTCGCGGACCAGCCCGAGCGCGGTCTTGTGGGCGAGGTCGAGACGCTGCCGGACGACGGCGCAGTGTTGCGCCGCGACCCGCGCGACGGCCTTGCGGCGCCGCTTCGAGCCGCGCTGCTTGCGGGACAGGTCCCGCTGCGCGGCGGCCAGCCTGCCCGCCGCCCGCCCGGCGAACCGGGGATTGCCGTAGCGGACCGTCGTCCGGCTCGGATGCCGGTAGGCGTCGCGGCGTTCCTGAAGGGCGGCGTTGTAGAGCGCCCGGTGGTCGTCGAGCATCGCGCCCAAGGCGGCTGTCTGGTGGCCGGTCGGGCGGAGCTGGAACCTGAAGGTCCGTCTCACCGGGCGGCTACCGGCCGCCACGGCCGTTCGTTCTGCGTGTCGATGTACCGCCGGACCGTGTCGGCGGAGACCGCGCCGACAGTGGCGACGAAGTACGACCGCGACCACAGGGTGGGCAGCCGGGACCGCAGGTGCGCGAACTCGGCGCGCAGCACGTGGGACGTGAAGCCCTTCACCTGGTTGGCGATGTACGACGGGGCGTGCTTTGGATGAGCCTTCACGAACAGGTGCACGTGGTCAGGTGCGATCTCCAGCGCGACGACCGGCCAGTCGTGCTCGGCGCACTTCTCGCGCAGCAGCGCGTCCAGCCGGTCACGGACCGGGCCGACGAGTACCGGCCTGCGATATTTGGGGCACCAGACGACGTGATAGCCAAGGTTGTAGGCCCCGCCCGCGCCCGTCGTCACCCACCGCCCCACGCCACCGACTATATCAGCATGGCCGGCATAACCGTTACAGTCCGTACCGGATTCCCCTGTCGCCTGAAAGCGACACTCCCCCCGGAGGCGACTGGTGGTTCGATGCTCCGGCTGTGAATCGACGCGCACAGCACCTCGGCGGCGGTCTGGGCGGAGCTGAGCGTCGATGGGTTCAGCCATGGGATTATGACGGAGTGACGCTGTTCCCACTGCCAGCCGTCGAGCACGACGGCCCCGCCGTCCAGGTCGGGGAGGTCGAGTTCACCCGCGCCGAGCTCTTCGCGGCCGCGTCCGTCGTCGCCGGTCGGGTGGCCGGCGCGCCGGCGGTGGCCGTGCACGCCGAGGCGACGATGGCCACCGTCCTCTCGGTCGTCGGCTGCCTGCTCGCCGGGGTGCCGGCGGTACCCGTGCCGCCCGACTCCGGGCCGCGTGAACGCGGTCACATCCTGCGCGACTCGGGCGCCGCCCTGCTGCTCGGCAGCCCCGCCTGGGACGACCTCACGATCCCCACCGTGCCGGTCGATCTCACCGCACGGTCGGGGGCTGCCGGGTCCACGTCCGGGTCCGGGTCCGGGTCCGGGGGGACCGGACCGGCGCTCATCCTCTACACCTCCGGGACGACCGGAGCCCCCAAGGGCGTGGTGCTGTCCGCCCCGGCCATCGCCGCCGATCTGGACGCCCTCGCCGACGCCTGGGCCTGGACGCCCGAGGACACGCTCGTGCACGGACTGCCGCTGTTCCACGTCCACGGCCTGGTCCTGGGTGTGCTCGGGGCGCTGCGGGCCGGCAGCCGGTTGATCCACACCGTCCGCCCGACCCCGACGGCGTACGCGGCGGCCGGGGGGACCCTGTACTTCGGCGTGCCGACCGTGTGGTCCCGGGTCTGCGACGATCCGACCACCGCTCGCGCCCTGGCCTCGGCCCGGCTGCTCGTCTCGGGCAGTGCCCCCCTGCCGAGGCCGGTGATCGACCGGCTCGCCGGCCTCACCGGCCTCGCCCCGATCGAACGGTACGGGATGACCGAGACGTTGATCACTATCAGCGCCCGAGCGGACGGGGAGCGCCGGGCGGGCTGGGTCGGCACCACCCTGCCGGGAGTGCGGACCCGGCTCGTAGACGACGAGACGGGGGCCGAGCTGCCCGCGGACGGGGAGAGCATCGGCGAGCTGCAGGTCCGCGGTTCCACCCTGTTCGACGGGTACCTGGGGCGCCCGGAGGCCACCGCCGCGTCGTTCACCGCGGACGGCTGGTTCCGCACCGGCGACGCCGCGGTCGTCGCCCCGGACGGCCACCACCGAATCGTCGGGCGCCGATCCACCGACCTCATCAAGAGCGGCGGTTACCGGGTGGGCGCGGGCGAGGTCGAGGCCGTGCTGCTGGCCCACCCGGCCGTGCGCGAGGCCGCCGTCGTCGGGCTGCCGGACGACGACCTCGGGCAGCGCATCGCCGCCTTCGTCATCGCCCCCGGCCTGGCCGGTGCGGCGGGCGGGACACCGAGCGAGACGACGGCGAGCGAGGCGCTCATCGACTTCGTGGCGCGGGAGCTGTCCATCCACAAGCGGCCCCGGGAGATCCACCTGGTGACCGAGCTCCCCCGCAACTCGATGGGCAAGATCCGCAAGTCCGCCCTGGCTCCCCCGGAAACGCCCTGAGGGCAGGTCACGGCGTCGAGGAGAGCGTGCTCGGGGCGCTCACCCCACCGGGGCGGGAGGCCCTGCGGTCCCTGCTCGCCCGCGCCCTGGCGGGCTGACCGGCCCGGCGGGGCTGGCGGGACCGGCCGGCAGGCCCGTGGCGAGGCCGCGGTAGAACGCGCTGGTCGCCATCAGCTCCTCGTGCGGGCCCTGCGCGACCACGCGGCCCTCGTTCAGCACGAGGATGAGATCCGCAGCCCGCACCGTGGAGATCCGGTGGGCAATGACCAGCAGTGCCCGCTTGGCGGCGATCCGGCGCATCGCGCGGGTGAGCGCCTGCTCGTTGACGCTGTCCAGCTGGGCCGTGGGCTCGTCCAGGAGCAGCACCGCGGGCTGAGCGATCAGCGCGCGGGCGATCGCGACCCGCTGCCGTTCCCCGCCGGAGAGCAGCACACCATGATCACCAACCGGGGTCCGGAGCCGCTCGGGCAGCCGGTCGGTGAAGTCCCGCAGCCCCGCCGTGGCCAGGACCGCGGTGATCTGCTCCTCGGTCGCCTCCGGCGCCGCGTAGGTGATGTTGTCCCGCAGGCTGCCGTGCAGCACCGGGGTGTTCTGCTCGACCAGCCCGACCCACCCGCGGGCGGTCGCGCGGGGCATCGCGCGGACGTCGTGGCCGGCGAAGAGGATCATTCCGGCGTCCGGCTCGTAGAAGCGCTCGACGAGCTCCAGGATGGTGGACTTGCCGGCACCGGACGGCCCGACCAGCGCGACGTGCCCGCGGGACGGCACCGTGAACGACACCCCGCGCAGCACCGGCGTCTCCGCGTAGCCGAACCAGACGTCACGGAACTCGATCGACGGCACCTGCGGATTCGGCGGCTCCCTGCGTGACAAGGACAAGGATGACACTCGTGACGAGGGTGAGGGTGACAACGGTGCCGGCGGGCGCGTCCCGCCGGGGGCCGCGGCCGCCACGGGGCGCAGCGGACCGTGCACCGGCTCGTCGTCGCCCTCCCGGGGCAGCGCGAACACCGCGTTGACCCGCGACAGCGCCCCCATCCCCCGCTGGATGGTCGCCGCCGCCTCGATGATCTGCGACAACGGCATCACCAGGTAGGTGGCATACAGCAGGAAGGCGACCAGGCTGCCGAGCGAGGCCGAACCGCGCGCCACCAGGATCCCGCCGACCAGGAGCACGACCAGCACGCTTCCCTGCACCGCGAGCTGCATCGCGGGGGCGATGATCGAGTCCAGCTTCGCCATCCGGATGCCGGCCTGGTATGCGGCCGCGGCGTGGTCGCCGATGCGCGCGGCCTCCCGCCCCTCGGCGCGGTTCGCCCGCACGGTACGGATCGCGGTGAGGGCGCGCTCCAGGTCGGCGGTCATGCCGCCGACGCTGGCCTGCCCGCGTTCGGACACCGTCCTGATCCGGGACAGCGCGCCGAGTACCACGACCCCGGCCACCGCCACCACCCCGAGCACGAGCAGGAACAGCCAGGGGTTCAACCAGATCATCAGGGCGACGGCGCCGACGACGCCGATCACGCTGGTGACCAGGGAGGTGAAGCTGTACGCCACCGCCTCCCGCACCACGGTCGTGTCGGTATTCGCGCGGGAGATCAGATCCCCGATCCGCCGCGTGTCGAACACCCGCATGCGCAGCCGCAGCAGGTGGCCGATCAGGCTGGTGCGCAGGCCGAGCAGGACGCCCTGGCCGACGCGCTCGAGCAGGTAGTGCCCGGCGGTGTCGATCATCGCCTGGCCGACGAACAGACCCAGCAGCGCCCCGATGAGCCAGCCGGGAATACCCCCCGCCTGCGCAGCGTCGATCACCCGCATCACGAGCAGCGGTTGGAGCACCCCGACGGCGGTGCCGACCACGGTCAGCGCCGTGGCGATCGCCACCGCCCCGCGACGGCCGCGCAGCAGCGCCCAGAGTTCCGCGACGCCCCGCAACGCGGGCCCCCGGGCAACTCCCTGGCCCTCCCCCTCAACGACGTACGCCCTCGTCACGAGGCACGCCCCTTCCGCGAAGCCCGCCACTCCCACGAAGCCCGCCCGCGCGACGCGGCCCGGTTCCCGTTCCCGGACCGACGCTGAGCAGCGGCCGCAGGTAGCCGGCCGGCATCGACTCCCCCACGATCACTCCGTCCGCCTCGACCCACGCGTGCGCGGCGAACGGCGCGATGGTGCGCACCCCCACACGCCACGTCGGGAACGTTCCGGTCAACCGGCACAGCAGGGCGGTCGCTATCGAGCGGGGAACGCAGCCCCGCGCGCCGCGGCAGGTGAGGCTCACGGCTGTCACCGCCTGCCGGGCGGCGAGCGCGGTGTCATAGTCGGCCGGGCGGGCGCCCGCGCCCACCTCCGTGAGCACCCGGCAGATGCGGGCCGGCGACTGGGTCGCGAGCACCCGCGCGATCCCCACGGCGACCAGCGCGCCGAGCCGACGAGCGAGGGACGGTTTCGCCTCCGGCCGCTCGACCACCATCGGCGCGGTCACCGGGCCTGCGCCCGAGGATCGCAGACCGCCTCGGTCTCGGGTGACCATCGGGGTTCGGGCTCAGCCTCGATGAGGCCCACGTCCGCGAGTTGGGCGAGCAGACCCTCCACGTCGCGGCGCGCCGTCTCCGGGTCAACCTCGCTGGCCTCACACAGCCCGCGGGCGGCGGCTGCCGTGTCGCCGCCGTCGAGCAGGATCCGCAGCACCAGGGCACCCGAGGGGTTGAGGGTCCAGTACCGGCCGTTGTCGATATGGAGGAGCACCGCTCCGTACTCGGTCGGCGCCCACACTACGTCAGGCCGCAGCGTCACCATGATCACTCACTCCTCCGGTAGCTCACTCACTATCTCCGGTAGCGCAGTCAGGGCTCCGCCGGCTCGCGAGCACCCGCAGCCACGCGTCCACCGCGAACGTCGGTTGCAGCGCCTGGTGGCGATGACCAGGTACGGACGAAGATCGGCACGCCTGGCGCAGCGCGTCCGGCTCGATCAGGCCGAGATCGGCCAACGGGCTGTCATCGCACAGCTTCACCAGGACGTCCTGGCTGGCGCGCAGGCCCTGATCCGCCTTGGTCTCGCGGCGCAGGCATTCCTGCGGCACCACCCGGCGCATGGCCTCCTTCAACAACGGTTTGTACTCCCACGGACCGGTGCGCTCCTCGGGCCGCACCGCCAGCGCCGCCCGGACCACCCGATCGTCGAGGAAGGGGGCGGCGAGCGGCGGGCCGACCGGATCGGCGAGCTGGTCGAACAGCCGGAACACCGCCGCGCCGGCGCGGATGGCGAAGAGATCGGCGTGGCCGTCCCGGGTCTCGGCCAGCGGCCAGGCGCGCCGGGCGGCCTCCGCGAACGCTCCGGCCAGCAGGTCGAGGGCCGCCGGCGTGAGCCAACCCGGGACCACAGGCGGAAAGGCCCAGTCGAGCGGGGCCAGGACGCCCGGGTGGGATCGGCCGAAACCGGAGGAACCGGAGGAACCGGCCGGACGGTGGGCCTGGTCGACCGTGGCGCGGCGGGCCTGGTCGAGCGCATCGGCCATGTCGGCGAGGCAGTCCCGGTAGCCGCGCGGCCACATCATCCGCAGACACGCCATCCGCGGCCAGCCCTCCTGCGCTCGGTGTCCGCGCAGGTCGTGCAGCGCCCGCCAGGGCCGGCGGCGCAACAACCGGGGGAGGTAGGCGGGACAGCCATAGGCGACCTCGTCGCCACCGAACCCGGTGAGGTGCACCCGCGGCCCGTACAGCGCGACCCGGTCAAGACCCGCGCGCAGCTTCGCCCGGTCGACGATGCCGACGAACGGCCGGTCGAGCGGTTCGTCGGCGTCGGCAATGCCGTCGTAGACGAGGGGAAGCCCGGCGGCGGGCAGGACCTCGCGCGTGACGCCGGGGAGCGTGGCCGCGGCCCGCGCGGCCCACTGGGCGTCGTCGTCACCGGGATCGCGGGCGATCCCGGTGAGCGCGACCACGTCGGCGGGGCCGCGCGCGGCCAGGCAGCACACCGAGGTGGAGTCCAGCCCACCCGACAGATCACAGCTCACCGTCCCGCCGCCGGCGACCCGCGCCGCCACGGCCTCGGCGAGAGCCGCCCGCAGGGTCGGCGCCCCCTCCGCACGGGACCGCACCGGTGCCGGTCGACGCCACCACCGCAGGACAGTCGCCTTCTCGTCAGGGCCGACGAGAAGGTAGTGATCCGGGGGCAGCGCGTCGATCGACTCCCAGAGCACCAGGTCGTCGAGCGGATGGGGCGGTGACGGGTCGAGCGGCGACAGAGCCAGCGCCGCCCGGTTCAGCGGGGCGCCCGTGAGCCGGGCGAGCACGTCGGCGCGGTCGGCGGCAACCAGCTGGCTGCCCAGCCGGGCGGTGAAGACCCGCCGGGTTCCCGTCGGGCTGCCCTGGATACGACGGTGGCCGTCGATGTCGGCGATCACGTGGTAGTCGCCGGCCACCGCGCGCGCGAGGTCGAGAGCATGCACGTCACGGGCCGAGAGAAGCAGCCGCAGGAGCTGTCGCGCGTTGGTCGCGGCACACCCGATCAGGGCCAGTCGCGAGCGCCCGGCGACGGCACTGACCATGGCGTCGTCCGGCCAGTTGCCGACGATCCACGGCCGCCCGGAGGCGTACCGCAGCATGCGACGGACCCCCGGCGGACGCACGACGGGATCACGGTCGGCCAGCACCAGAAACCAGCAGGACGGAATCGGGACCACCGCCACCCCGGCCGCCGTCACGCAAAACGCCGCCAGAAATAGTCACGCCCCCAGCCCCAGCGGCCGTTCGTCACTGCGGCGAAGCTGCCGGCATCCTCCAGTCGCGGGGGGAGGTAGGTAGCCTTCATCGTCTTCTCCTCAGCGGTTTCCGCGCGCCCGCGCTGTGACGCGCACCCTTGCGACGCGCACCGGTGGCGATACACGACGGCGCCGCGCCCGTGGCGCGGGCGCCGGCCAGCTGGTCCGGCCCGTCTGGTTGAAATTCCCCCGCCGGGTTCACTGGCGGTTCAGCTGACCTCCGGTGGTGAATTTGGGGGACCTGAGCACGGTCTGCGGTCCCTGGACCGTGCTCAGGTCCCCATAACTCGGCCGCCGCACGACTCGGCCGGAACGGCCGTGGTATCAGGTGATCCACGAGTCCGGATTCAGTACATGCTGATGGGCACGCCGCAGTTCGACACCGGGCTCGATCCCGAGTTCGGTCACCAGCCGCCGGTAGACCGTCTGGTACTCGGCCAGTGCCTCGGCCCGCCGGCCGGTGTGTTCCAACGCGAGGATCAGTTGGGCCCAGAGACGTTCCCGGGTCGGATGTTCGACCGTGAGCGCCCGCAGGGTCGGCAGCACCCGATCGTACTCGCTGAGGGCCAGGCGGGCGTCGATCAGGTCCTCGCACACCGCCCAGCGAGCCTCCTCCAGCCGGAGGACCTCCGCGCCTGCGATCTCCGCCGGGAGCTCGTCGAACGCGTCCCCCCGCCACAGCGCGAGGGCACCTTCGAAAAACCCGGCGGCGCGTTCCGGTGAGCCGGCACGCACGGCGGCGCGGCCCTGCTCAGCGGCCGATTCGAACCGCTTAGCGTCGATCTCACCGGGCGCGACGACCAGGCGGTACTCCCCCGGCCGGCTCTCGATGCGCCCGGGGCCGTTCCCCCCGGCTCCGGGCGTGCCCAGGGGCGGCCCGAGGGTGTGCCGCAGCTCCGAGAGATAAGTCTTGATGTTGCCCCCAGCGGAGCGCGGCGGGGCATCCTGCCAGAGCGCGAGCCGCATCCCGTCCACACTCACCCACTGGCCGGCGTGCAGCAGCAGGGTCAGCAGCAGGATGCGCTTCTTGCGCTGGTCGATGCGGACCTGCTCACCCGAGGATCGCCGCACCTCCAGCGGTCCCAGGACCGCGAACAGGAGGCCGGCCCCGGTCGCGGAAGATGCGTTCGGACTCGCCTCAGATAGGTAGTCGTCGAGCATCGTGGCTCTCATCGATCGGGCCCCCGTTTCGGTTTTCCCGTGCGGGCCGGCTGGTCCCGCCCGGGCCGGTGCCATCTCCCGGCCCGGTGCTGGCCCGGTGGCTGAATACCCCCAGCTCACCCCGGGTAGTCATCCGGTGCATGCGGATATCGAGCAGCGCTCTCGGGCGGGTCGGGAACACCGCCCGACAGCGCCGGCGCCCGGTCGGCGGGCCTCGATCAGGGTCAGATCCCGAGCTTCGCCCGCGTCTGCGGCCCGACGATCCCGTCGACCACCAGACCGTGCTTCAGCTGGAAGTCCTTGACCATGTGGTTGGTCTGGTACCCGAACTTCCCATCCACGCTGATCGGGTAGCCAAGGCTGGCTAGCCTCTTCTGGATCTGGTGGACGTCGAGGTGGAACCTGAGGCCGATGGCCAGCGACGGGTAGCGGGCCGCAGGCGCCACCACGGCCGCACGCGCCGGGGCAGCCGCACGCGCCGGGGCAGCCAGCGAGGAGTAGGAGACGTTCGTGAACCGTGCGCCGCGCGAGACGGCCGCCGCCGCTGCCTGTCCCCGGGCCAGGTAGCGGTAGTGCATGCCCTTGGTGTAGGCGCTCCAGGCGGTGATGCCCTGGCCTTCACAGACCTTCTTCGCCGCCCAGGCGTTGACGGTTGGGTCGTAGAGGTTGCGGTTACCCACCCAGCCGGCGTGGGCCCGCATGTTGATCTGCCACAGGCCGCGCGAGTCCTCGCCGGAGGTGGCGTGGGCGTAGGGGTTGCCGCCGGACTCCGCAAGAGCCACCTCGACCCAGGTGGCCAGCGGGACGCCGCGGCAGCCGGGCAGTCCCGCGTTCGCGGCCGCGCTGGCGATCGTCACATCGGGGACCGTGGTGGCAGCCCTGGCCGGGCTCGCGGTGGCGAGCATGCCGGCGCCGGCGCCGATCACACCGACGGCGGCGACAACGGCGCCCCGGGTCCGGGTGGAATTTTTCCGATGCTTTCCCTTGGCCATTTCTTTGACATCTCATTTCGGTGTCGTCGAGCACAGACTAGTGATCGAGGGGAGGGATGCCGCTCGAAGGAGGGCGAGCGGAGACGACCGCGCTGGAGAAGAGCAGCACCCAGTGCCGGTCCCCCGGTGCGCCGAGGGTCCGTCCGGGGACGACCGATCGACGCACCCTGAGGATTCCGGGGTCGATGGGCTGAGCAGCCCGGCAGGCGGCCGCGGTCATTCCGTTCCGGGCCTGGCGGGCCCGGTGGACGGCAGGGGTCAGCCGACCACGGATGACGAGGTCAGGTGGCTTTCAGCCGAGCTGGTGGTATCGCGCGTCAGCGCGATCGGCCGGTACGGGCACCGACCGGATGGCACGTTCTCGCGAAGACGTCAGGGCGAGAACGGCGCCCAATATGGCGGGGACGCACCGCGGGTCGCGCCGAACGGCGTCACGGTCCAGAAGACCGGAGCCGAGCGTTCCTGAAACACAGGCAACGTCGAGTCCTTCCCGTACGCCTGCGAGGTTAGCTGTCGGGTTCGGGCCGGGAAGCCCGGCCGTTTCCGCGGCGTGCGCGTAACGGCTTAACCCCAAGGGCGGCCCGCAACGAGCCACCCGGAGGAACGTGGTTCCCCCGCTTCTGCCCAAGGTCTCTCGGAGGGAGCTCCGGACCGTGGGCAGAACTCGGCGTCGGCCCGGAGCTGTTGATACCTCGCAACCGTAGCGAACTACAAACCGTAGTGACAAGTACGAGTTGCGCCGAATCTGGGCGCATGTTGGTCACGATACGTGCATAACGCTGCAGTGCCGCAACTCTCGGACATCAATAGCAGCTACCGGTAGCGACACAGATCACCCGTCACGACCGGATCTTGGCGATATGACCGGCCTGTCGCGACGGGGACCGGTAGTCACGGGGACCGGTAGCCACGAGGACCGGTAGTCACCGGGACCGCCCGGCCGCCCGGCAATCCCTGCGCCCCCGCGCACCCCGGCAACCCCCGGCGGGCGGGAAACTTGGACCGGGGGTCGGGTGGCGTGTGGGCGGGTACGCAAACGCGAACGGTGCCGGCTTCGAGCCGCAGACTCGAAGCCGGCGCCGTTGGAAAACAGACGACGCGGTACGGGACGGACGATGGACCCGCGTGATTCGCGCCGGCACCCGCCAAGGAAACGCCTGCTGAGCGCTTGGGACTCCCGCGGAGGCACACCCCGATCGGAGCGGCACGCGGGCGCGCCCGGCACCGGGCGAGATCAGTCGAGCAGCCGGTCCCGCTGCCGTTGCCGTGGGGCCAGCCGCGGGGCACGGAGGTTCTCGAGGAACAGCAGGATGTACGCGCCGACCGCACGCCGACCGGGGCCGGCGAGCACGCCACGCCCCCCGGGTAGCGACGCCAGCCGGGCCCGGCGCGCGGTCCGCGTCATCATGCGCACCAGCGCAAGCGGGCTGACCTCGTCTCGCTCGGCGTGGAACAGTAGGACCGGCAGGTCGGGCAGCGACCGTGGGATCGGCTGTCCCGGACCCTCGCCCGCGATCTTTCGGTACACCAGCGGCAGGTCGAGCAACACGAGGGCATCCGGCCGGACGGCTGGCGAACCGGCGCCGACCAACGCCCGCAGGGCCCCGCTGTCCGAACCCAGCAGGATGAACGGACCCTCGGGGGCACGCGCCTCACCAAGGGCGAGGACGGTGTCTCTCCCGTGGTCGAGAAACGTCACCTGATATCCGTCGAGCGCGAGCCGGAAAGCCAGGCCCTCGAAATGTTCAGCGGATTCTCCCCGACCGGGGAGAAGGACGACATTGGCTCTTCTCGAGTGGGTTGGATCACCGCTGGGCCAGTAACGGGTTCCCGGCCCCCCACATATCCATTGGGGCGCGGATAAACGTATGCTGACGAAACCAGGGACGACACAGCATGCTCCGATCGGAAACCGTCCAGAGATGTACCCGGTATTGACCGGACATCGATACCGAGGCAGCTGGCGTCCACGCAGGCAATGACGATCTGGAGACAGACCTATCGAGCGGCCATGCATAAGGAGAACGCCAGAGAGAACACCGAGCGAGGGAAAGCCGAGGAGGCTAGTAAAGCACGTGAATTGGCCGGGCCGGATAACCGGACGAGGCCACTCGCAGGAAATCGATGTGGCCACGGATGACCAGGGGGGTCCTCCGATTCACCCAGGAGGACATGACCATATTCTGCCTATCCGACGGCTACCTGTCAACATGGTCAATATTGTTACTCAGGTGTTTCACCCCATGTCCGCCCGAGGATACGTAACCGTAGCCACCAATCGTGACCGAGGCCACGTGGCACGTGGCACGTGCCGCCGCACAGCTGCACGGCCCCGGACGTCGGGGCGGAGTCAGGTGATCGCCGGCTACGCCCCGGCGCCGTCGGGCCGGACGCCGCTCAGGCGGCGGCGCCCACCATCGTGTTGCAGCTCTCCGCGCAGGATCGGCATGCGCCGGCGAGCTTGGCGAGCTGCTGATCCTGCGGCATCCTCTCGCACATCTCAGCGCACATCACGCAGATCCGCGCGCACATCGCGCACATTTCCCCGTGCATCGGCGACATCCGGCACATCATGTCGGCGCAGATCCTGGTGACGGCTGCGCAGTCCATCATCAGCCGCATGTTCGCCGACTCCATCATGGCGCCCGGCATGTCCATGCAGTAGGAGATCGTCTCCTCGCACAGGGCCGAGCAGGACATACACTCCTCGATGGCCTTCCGCATGTTCTTATTGATCATTTCAGCGTGCTGCATGAGAACCCTCCAGGCATTGGAGACGCGGCACCCAGTACCAGCAAATGACCCGGGCCACCTGACGTCAGCCGGCAGCAAGGCCCCTACGACAATAGCTTTCGGGGGCCGATCCGCATCTCGGTCAATCGCCGTCCCAGGGCGGATCCGACGAAAGCCCGCGAAGCCATACTAAGAATTCGTAATGAAGTAATTAATGCAAGCCAATATGCGTCTTCGCAGGTCACGGGCTCGCGAGGACCCCGAAGTAAACAAGTTATTTCATTCCGAATCCTAAGGGTATTTCTTTTGATATTTCGTGAACATTCTAGAAAACGGGAGAGTCAGCTGGACGGCGACGCCGCGGGCCGCTCGGGAGCGATTCTCGGCACCTCTTCCATCACCATGGTGGGGCGGACCAGGTTCCCGGGCAGCCGCGGGTGGGGCAGCACCGCACGACCGCCAAGGAACACCCCGCTCACGGCGCCCGGCCGCTCGAAGACCGACAGGTCCCCGGGGTCCGCGTCGAGCAGGATCGCGTCGAAGGCGGAGCCGACGGCGATACGGCCGGCTCCCTCCCCCAGTCCGAAGAGCCGGGCTCCGGTCGCGGTCGCGGCGAGCAGCGCCTCGGGCGGAGTGAGCCCGGCGCGGCGCAGCCGGCTGATCTCGGCCAGGTTCATGCCGTGCCGGGTGCGGTGCCGGGCGTCGCTGCCGAGCGCGATCGGCACCCCCGCCGCACGGGCGACCGCGATCGTGCCGGCCAGCGCGGCCTCGGTGGCCTCGGCCCGGTCCACCGCCCAGCCCGGCAGCACTCCGGTGGCCGCCAGCGCCGCCAGGTCCTGGTAGGGCGACAGGGTGGGGACGAGCGTCACCCCGGCGGCCGCCGTGGCGGCCGCCACGGGCTCGGTGAGCCCGATGCCGTGCTCGATGGACCGCGCTCCGGCGGCGACCGCGGCCTCGATCGACCGCTCGCCCAAGGCATGCATCATCACCGGGCGTCCGTACCGCCGGGCCTCCGCGACGGCGGCCGCAAGCTCCACCGGGCTGAACTGCGGCTCGGGCTGCCCCGGCCGGGCGGACATCACCCCACCGCTCGCGTAGATCATGATCCAGTCCGCACCCGCACGCAGAACGCCCCGCACCGACGCCGGCAGGCTGCCCGCCTCGGTAACGGTATGCGGGAGCCGGCCGGGATAGTCCGGCATGAGAACATCTTCGGCCGACTCCAGCCCGGGACCGATGATCGCCCCGTCACCGTGCCGCCCGGACCGGCTCAGCCCGACGACGGACACGGCGAGCCGCGGTCCGGGCACGGTGCCCGCGCTGACCGCGTCCCGGATGCCGGCGTCGGCGCCGCCGGCGTCCCGCAGGTGTGTGACACCGGCCGCCAACGACGCCCGCAACGCGGCGGCGGTCTGCAGGACCCGCGTGGACAGCGACGCCGTCGCCAGCTCGAACGGATCATAGGTGGACTGCGTGACGTGAGCGTGGCAGTCGACGACCCCTGGCATCAGCCACAGGTCGTGGGCATCAACGTCGACGGCGTCCCGGTCGAGGCCTAGTCGCGTGCCGACCGCATGGATGATCCCGCCGCCGACGGCGACGTCGGTCGGCTCACCGAAGCGCCCGGTCTTGTCGAGGACGTGCACCCCCCGCAGGACGAAGGCCTCGGCCGCCTCGGATCGTCCGGGCACCGTCGACCGCTCGGACTCGGAGCGGCCGGACTCGGACCGTTCCGTCGCGGTGGATCGCCCGTGCGCCGGAGGCTGCTCCGGAGTCAGGGATTGTTCCGATGATGCCAGGGGATCGGTCATGGCCAGCGCCGTTCCTGCCGTTGACGACGACCTCCAGCGCCTCGTTCCGGCCGGATCGAGCATCGACCGACAAACGCGCGGAGGCGGATGTCAGATCGAAGGTCGAGGCCGGGGTGCGGAAGGTCCGGATGTTCCGGAGGTCATCCGGAGGTCAACGGGGACAGGCCGCCGTGTTGACGCGGCAGGTGTCGATGTGACGGCGATGAGTGAGTTCGGCCGCGCGGCCACCCGGCTGAGGCCACGGCGTCGCCGTGATCCCGCACCGGTCGTCCGACACGACGTCTCCTTGTCTCCCACTCGCTCCCGGATTCACTCGCTCCCGGATAACCGCGCTCAGTGTCATCCGTCACACTCCACCGTAATCACCGGTCCCGGATGACGCAAAGGGTCGAAGGACGAGCCGGTCAGGTCCGCTCACGGGCGAGCAACTCGTAGGAACGGACGCGATCCACGTGCTCGTAGGCGATCGTGGTGATCACCGGCTCGTCCGCGCGCCCAGGCAATGGCACACGATCGGCCTGCGGCGTTGACGGCAGGTTGACCGCCGTGATGAGATCATCCGGTGTTCAGTCCGGCCGTTCTCGTTACGCGTGGCCACGTTGACTTCTCCCTGGTGAGTTCCGCCATCTGTACCGCGCGCTGAGCCGCGCGGCGGACGCGCTCGTCCCGGCGCACCCTCAGCGCGTTCCCGAGATCCACCGCTCCGGTCCGCTCCCTCGGCCTGGCCGGCCATTGAGCCGACGCGACCGGAGGCCGGCGCGACCAGCACCCCCCTCTCCTCACCTCGGCGCCCGCCGACCCGGAGGGCATGCCCGCATGCCGGTTCGACATCCGACGGCGTCGACATCCAACGGCGTCGACGAGCCCGACGCGGCACCCGGACCCCGAGCACCGATCCTGGTGAAATGACCGTGCCGGCCAGCCAGTGCCGGCAGGGATGTACCGGCGCGGATCCACCCGCGCAGCTCCACCCGCGCACGTATGTCCCCGTGCGACCGGCACCTCCTCCCGCAACATCACCTTGTTCCATAGGGATC
>NZ_CDWTNB010000071.1:0-18892 GCF_977947065.1 Frankia sp. CgJB1 | reverse complement strand
GAACAGCCGGAACCAACACACCGACGACCATCAAGATCCAACTAGTAGAAGCGGCATTGGCCAGATCCCGGAGGACATGCAGGCCGAGTACGGCGTGCTCACCCCCGACATCAAGCGCAAAATTCTCGGTCTCAACGCGGCCGCGCTCTACGACATCGAGGTACCGGCCGAGGTTAGCGGGGCGGGCAGCGGTGCTCCGGCGTCGACGCCTCTCGTGGGCGCAGGGCAGTCCGTATGACCACACCCACAGTAACCAAGTAGGACCGGCCTGGCCGCGGACGTCTGGGAAGCTTTGGGGCGGGTGTACGACCCGGAGCTCGACCAGCCCGTCACCGAGCTGGGATTCGTCCATGCTCTGGTGGCCCAGGACGGGCGGGTGCAGGTTCGGCTCAGGCTCCCGACCTACTTCTGCGCGCCGAACTTCGCCTACCTGATGGTGTCCGACGCGCACGACGTGGTGAAGGAGCTGCCAGGGGTCACCGAGGTGGACGTGGCCCTGGAGGATCACTTCGCCGCCGAAGAGATCAACGCCGGAGTCGCCGCCGGAGACGGTTTCCCGGCGAGTTTCCCCGGGGAGGCCACCGGAGGCCTCGACGACCTGCGGATGACCTTCCTGCGTAAGGCGCACACCGCCAGCGGCCAAGCGCCTGGTAGCCGAGGGTTGGTCACCCGAGTCGCTGTACCGGGCCCGGCTGGCGGACATGCCGGAGTCGCCGGAACGACACAGCCTGCTGCGCCGACGGGACGCCCTCGGAGTGTCCCTGGCTCCCGAGGCGCCGCTGTTCGTCGACGACGACGGCCGTCCGATCGATCGCGAGGCGCTGCCTCTCCGGCTGCGATTTGCCCGGACCGTCCGGGTGACGATCGACGCAAACACCACGGTCTGCCGCGGTCTGCTGGAGACGCGGTACGGCCCTGTGGACCGCACACCCATGACGTGACAGCAACGAACGCGGAGGTGGGCCGATGAGGGCCGTCCAGGTCATCAAGTACGACAACGCGCCGCGGCTGGTAGACGTCCCCGAGCCCAAGATCCTCCATCCGCTGGATGTGGTGGTCAGAATCGGCGGCGCCGGTGTCTGTCGGACCGACCTGCATATCATCGAAGGGCAGTGGGAGCAGAAGTCGGGCGTGACCCTGCCGTACGTGCTCGGGCACGAGAATGCCGGCTGGGTGCACGAGGTTGGTTCGGCGGTGAGCGACATAGCCGTGGGCGATCCGGTCATCCTGCACCCGCTGGTCACCTGCGGGCTGTGCCAGGCCTGCCGGGACGGCGACGACGTGCACTGCGCCCGGGCGTCCTTCCCCGGGATCGACAGCGACGGCGGCTACGCCGAACTCCTGCGGACCAACGCCCGGTCGGTGGTCAAACTCGACCCGTCGTTGCAGCCGGCGGATGTGGCGGCACTGGCCGACGCCGGACTGACCGCTTACCACGCGGCACGCAAGGCAGCCGCGGCACTGAGTCCCGGTGACCGGGTCGTGGTGATCGGAGCCGGCGGTCTAGGCCACATCGGTGTGCAGGTGCTGCGTGCCCTCACCCCAGTCAAGATCATCGTCGTCGACCGCTCCGCCGAGGCGTTGCGGCTCGCCGGCGAACTGGGCGCCGACCACACGGTGCGGGCCGACGGCAGCGAGGTGTCCGCGGTACTCGATCTCACCGGGGGCAACGGCGCCGAGGCGGTCATCGACTTTGTCGGTGAAGGCGGTGCGATCGAAGCGGGTGTCGCCATGCTGCGTCGCGCCGGTTCGTACTATGTTGTCGGCTATGGCGGGGTGCTGAACGTCCCCACCATCGACATCATCTCCACTGAGATCAACTTCATCGGTAACCTGGTCGGATCGTACAGCGACCTCGTCGAGCTGATGGTTCTCGCAACCCGTGGCAAGGTCACCCTGCACACGAGTGCCTACCCCCTGGCAGAGTTCCACCAGGCGCTCGACGACCTTCACCACGGCAAGGTGCGCGGTCGGGCGATCCTGATCCCCTGATCTACTGATCACCCGGACCCGGTCTGTGAATGGCTCGGGAACCCAGGGCTCCGGCGGCGCGACTGTGCGATCGGATCGGGCTCCAGGTGGGGCTGGCTTCGCCATCATGCCCCGCCAGCTGCTCGCCGCCACGATCGTGCCGCCCTCGGCCCGCCCTGACGGATGCAGAGCGGAAGGACTGAGGAAGAGATGGCCAAGGATCTGCGGTTCAACGTCGAGGCGCGTCGCCTGCTGGAGGCCGGGGTCAATGCCCTGGCGGACGCCGTCAAGGTGACTCTGGGTCCAAAGGGCCGCAACGCCGTCATCGAAAAACTGACCGGGCCACCCACCATCACCAATGACGGTGTGACCATAGCCAGGGAGATCCAGCTGCGTAACCCCTTCGCCAACATGGGGGCGCAACTGGTCAAGGAGGTCGCGACCAAGACCAACGGCACTGCCGGCGACGGAACCACCACCACCGTGCTCGCGCAGGCCCTCGTCCGGGAGGGTCTGCATGCCGTGGACGGGGGCGCCAACCCGATGTTTCTCAAGAGCCAACCCGATGTTTCTCAAGAACGGCATCGAGGCTGCCGTGGCCGCCCTGCTGGAGGAGTTTGAAAAGTACCGGGGAGAGGTCGATGGCGAGGCCGATCTTGCCCGGATGGCGACCCTCGCCGCCAACAACGATGCCCGGATCGGCGACGTCGTGGCCGCGACCCTTGGCCGGGTGGGCTGTGACGGGGTGGTCACGGTCGAGGAATCCCCGCTATTCGGACTCGAGGTCAGCTTCGTGGACGGTATCGAGTTGGACAACGGGTACCTCTCGCCGTACATGGTCACCGACACCGAGCGGATGGAGGCCGCCTACACCGACCCCTACATCCTGTTGACCAACGAGAAGATCTCTCAGGTTCAGATCCTGATGCCGGTCCTCGAGCTGGTCACCCGGGCCGGCGGCCAGTTGATCGTCTTCGCGGAGAACGTCGAGGGACCGGCACTGGGCATGCTGGTCGCCAACAATGTGCACGGGACCTTCCGGTCCGCGGTGGTCCGGGCACCCGGTTTCGGTCACCGCCGGTTGGCAGAGCTCAACGATCTCGCGGTTTTTCTGGGCGGTCAGGTGATTACCGCGGATGCCGGGCTTTCCCTGGACCGGGTCACCCTCGGCCAGCTCGGGCGTTGCAAGAAGGCCACCATTACCGAGCATGTGACTACGATCGTCGACGGCGCCGGTTCCGCCACCGAGATCCATGCCCGGATCGACCAGCTCAAGCGGGAGTTCGAACGGGCGGAGAACGCCCACGACCAGGACACGTTGCAGACCCGGATCGCCCGGCTGTCCGGCGGCGTCGCGGTGATCAGGGTCGGCGCCGTGACCGGCGTGGAGCTGAAGGAGAAGCTGCACCGGGTCGAGGACTCCCTCGCGGCGGCACGGGCTGCTCTCGCCGAAGGTGTCGTGGCAGGCGGTGGTACCGCACTGCTGCAAGCGGCCTCGGCCCTTGACAAGCTCACGCTGGCCGGCGACGCCGCTGAAGGCAGGGAGATCGTCCGGCGGGCCATCGCCGAACCACTGCGCTGGATCGCGATCAACACTGGCTATGACGGCGACGAAGTGGTCAAGCGGGTCGCCGAGCTGCCGCGCGGTCACGGTTTCAACGCCGCGACCGGAGAATACGGGGACATGGCCGGCTTCGGTGTCATCGACCCGGTGAAAGTCACCCGTTGCGCGCTGCAGAGCGCGGCGTCGATCGCCGCGCTCTTGCTGACAACGGAAACCCTGGTTGTCGAGGAGGTCATCGGCAACCAGGGCGCCGTGATTGCTCCCGGATTCGGGGATCTCGCGGAGGGCCTGGTCCGGCCTTCCAACATCGCCTGATCGGCAGGAACGGTCTCGCGCCCGGTCAGCATCACCGTTTCCGGAGCGGATGACGCCGGTCCGGCGGGCCGCCTACCGCCGGACCGGCTTCGCGACTCTCCGCTTCGTACGGACCGCCGGCGCGGGGCGTGCCCTGGTTCAGACTGGACCAAGGGCGATCCGCCCCACCTGGGACGCGTCAGGCGGTGATGCCGTAGGCCTTCAGCTTGCGGTAAAGGCCGGACCGCGACATCCCGAGCCTGGCGGCCGCCAGCATTCGGTTGCCCTCGGTCTCTTGGAGGGCGGCGACAATCGTGTCCCGCTCAGCTGCCTCCAGCGGGGTGAGCACGTGCCGCGAGGTGGTCTGGCAGTACGCCGGCAGGTCCTGGGCCTGGATCTCCCCGACCGGTCGCCGCCGCAGCGCGTGTTCGAGGGCCTCGCGCAGCTGGGAGACGTTGCGTGGCCAGGAGTAGCGCGCGATGATCCGTTCGGCGGCTGGACTGAGCCGCACCTTGCGGTTGGGGGCTATGCCGCGCAGGACCGACGAGGTGATGGTGGAGAGGTCATCGGTACGGCATCGCAGCGGCGGCACGGTGATCGCTACCTCGAAGTGGCCGAGGAGTGCGTGGAACGGCAGGTCGGAGTCCAGCGAGGAGTCCGACAGGGTCGCAACGAATGAGGTGGTGCCGTCGAGCCGGCCGATCGCAGTCAAGAACGCGTCGAGCTGTTCGACTCCTTCGGTGCTGGCCTGGTCGACATTGCGGACGATGTAGAGGGTCGGCTCTGGCTTGCCCGCGAGCAGAGAGTCGATGTCGGTCTCGGAGTTCTCGATGGTCAGCTGGGAGGCGTCCATCGACACGCTTCGGCTGCCCGGGTGCGAGGCGTGGAAGATCTCGGCGACCAGGGTGAACTTGCCGGTGCCGGTCTCACCGAGCACGATCGCCGGCTTCTCCGCCATGAGGGCTTCGCGCAGCTTGTCGCACGCGCGTACCCACGCCGGTGACCGGCCACCGGTAATGGTCTCGTGCGGCCGGTACAGGTCGCCGGCGATGCGGGAGGTCTGCGGGGTCGCGACCGCGATCTGTGGCAGCACCTGCTCGGTGAAGTCGCCCGGCGATCCGGCCTTCTCCGTGGCAACGAGGTCGGCGATCACCACCATGCCGGCCACCTCGGAGCCGGTCAGGATCCGGGCGCCTCGGATGTGGACCATGCGTCCCCCCGGCAGGACCAGGGTGTCGCTCACCCGGTCGCGGCGGCTCATGAGGAAGGTCGCGTGCTCACGCAGGGTCAGCTGCTCGCTGGCGTCGAACAGGCGCTGGGCCGTGGCGTTGGCGATGAAGACCGAGTCACCGAAGGCGAAGACGGCCTGCCGGGACGCCCGGGCTTCGGCGCGCAGGTAGGTCTCGCAAACGGCCTGCTGGGACTGGCTGCGATCCAGCAACAGGTTGCGGCTGATGTCCTTGGCGGCACTCTTCACCAAGGTGTGCATCAGCGGGCTCCAGGTCTGGGTGAGCGTGGAGATGTCCAGCACTCCCTCTACCCGGCCGGTGAGAGGATCGATGACCGGGGCGCCGGTGCAGGCGAAGCATTGCAGGGGCTCGGTGAAGTGCTCCGGCCCGACGATGCTGACCGGCTGACCGGCCTCGATCACGGTGCCCACACCGTTGGTGCCCATCATCGACTCGGAGTAGTTGAACCCTGGCGCGAATTCGACCCTGTCGAGCAACCGCCCGACCGTCGATGACAAGTCGATGCGCTGAACCAGCCTGGCCTTGTGGTCGGTCAGGGCGATGACCAGCGGGAGGTCCGCGGTGTCGTTGCCGAGCTGAGTGAGCACCGGGCGTGCGCAGCGCACCAGCCGGGACCCGGTGTCGATGTCGTCGATGTAGTCGCTGTGCGGCCGTGCGCTGTCGACGCCGGCCGCCTGGCTGCGTTCCCATGATGCCGCGAGCACGTCGGGGACACCGACGGCACCCGCGCGGCCGCACTCCAGGAAGTCTGCCCGGGCTGCGGCCGCCCGTAAGAGGCGGTTCGCGGTGTCCGGCATGTGCACCTCCTCGGGGGTCCTGGATGGCCCCGTGGAAGAACATCGTGGCTGAGAGCCACGCCACATCCAAGAACAGTGAGTGTCCAATTTTGGGACACCGACACCCGGTGGGACACCAGCAGGGTTGTCCCAACAACGGGGCCTGCGCATGGAACCCAGGGAGTCACGAACCGAGGAGCGTCATGGACACCCTGATCAACATCGACAACGGTGGCACGCTTACCGACATCTGCGTCTGGGATGGCGACCAGTTCACCTACACCAAGACCCTCACTACTCCGCACGACCTGTCGGAGTGCCTCTTCGACGGGATCGAGAAGGCCTCGGCCGCCCTCTACGGCGAGGCCAACACGGAGAAGCTTCTGCACGCTACGCAACACATCCGCTACTCGACCACGCAGGGCACCAACGCCCTGGTCGAGCGGCGGGGCCCGATGATCGGCATCCTCAGCACGATGCCGGGCCTGTTCGAGCAGATGCGCAGCCGTGAAGCCGAGAAGGACCTCTTCGACGGCCTGATCGCCGACCGGGTGCTCACCATCGACATGGGCGCGACCGATGAGGAGATCGACTTCGAAGTCGTCCAGCGGATCAACCAGCTCACCACCCTGGGTGCCGCCCGGGTGGTGGTGGCTGGTGAGTCGCCGGAACAGGAGCGTCGCCTACGCAGCGTGTTGCTGCGCAAGTTCCCGCGGCACCTGCTCGGCTCGATCCCGCTCCTGTACTCGTGGTCCCTCGCCGGCGACCGGGACCACCCGCGCCGGGTGTGGTCGTGCGTGCTCAACTCGTTCCTGCACCCGACCATGGAGCGGTTCCTGTACGCGGCGGAGCGGCGGCTGAAATCGTACAGGGTGCTCAACCCACTGCTGGTCTACCGCAACGACGGAGCCTCCTCGCGGGTGGCCAAGGCGGTGGCGCTGAAGACGTACTCCTCCGGGCCGCGCGGCGGCTTGGAGGGTACGGCGGCGCTGGCTCGCACGTACGGCCTCGAGCACACGCTGATGATGGACATCGGCGGCACCACCACCGACGTGGGGGTCGTCCGCGGCGGTGCGGCGGCGGCCGATGAGCGCGGCACCATCGAGGGCGTCTCGATCTCCTACCCGATGAGCAACGTGCACTCGACCGGTGTCGGCGGGTCCTCGGTGATCTCGATGGTGGACGGGCAGATCACGGTCGGGCCACGCAGTGCGGGGGCGGCCCCCGGCCCGGCCTGCTTCGGCTTCGGTGGCAAGGAAGCCACGATCACCGACGTCAACCTGCTGCTCGGCATCCTCGACGCCAGCACCTACCTCGACGGCACCTTCCGGCTCGACGCCGACCGTTCGGCCGCGGTCATCACCGAGACCATAGCCGAGCCGCTGGACATCAGCCTGGAGGAGTCGCTGATCCGGATGGAGCAGGCCTACTTCGAGGCGCTGGCACACTCCTTCGCGCACCTGATCCAGGAGAACTCGACCCTCGTCGCCTTCGGTGGCGCCGGCCCGATGAGTGCCGTCGGTGCCGCTCGTCCGGCAGGGGTGAAGAAGGTGCTGATCCCGCGGATGGCAGCGGTCTTCTCCGCGTTCGGCATTGCCTTCTCCGACATCGGCAAGACCTACGAGGTCGGCGTGCCGGAGCCGACCACGGCAAGCACCACGGCGACGTACGACGAGATGCTCGCCCGGGCCAGGCGCGACATTTTCCAGGAGGGCTACGACCTCGACGACTGCCGCACCGAGGTATTGCTCACCATCGAGGAGACCGACGGGTCGCCGGTGGAGACCAGGCCGTACCAGTCCGGCGACGCCGTGGACTTCCCCGGGAAGCAGGTCTCCCTGCAACTGTCGGTGACGGCCGCGCTGCCGCACCCCGAGGTTGCTCCCGACACCGACGTGCCCGCGATCCGGGTGACGAGCAATGAGACCCGCCTGGTCCGTTCCGCGCCCGACCAGGTCGACAAGGTGCCGGTGTTCGTGCTCGCCGAGACGCCGCCCGGTGGGAGTGGCGAGGGCCCGGTGATCGTCGAGGGTCCGTTCTTCACCGCTCGCGTGCTGCCCGGCTGGCAGTTCCGGGTCACCGCCTCGGGGGACCTGCTGCTGACCGACACCCAGTGACCTCCTTGACCACCCCGAGCATCCCCTGACCGCCACGAGAGGAAAGTCATCATGCGGGTTCCCATGACCGAATACCTGGTCATCGATCTCGATACCGAGCGCTGGGTCTGCCGGGTGTGCGGCCGCGACATCTGGTCTGCCCACGGGAACTACAAGCTCGGCTGCCTGGTCTACGACCGCGACCCACGGGAGATCCACCAGCCGATCATCGACCCCGACCGCTACGAGTTCACCTTTTCCCCGGACCCGGCGTACTGCCGGATCCTGGAATTCTACTGCCCCGGCTGCGCCACCCAGATCGAGACCGAATACGTGCCGCCGGGACACCCGCCGACGGCCGATCTCGTCATCGACGTCGCCGCGCTGCGCGCCCAGTGGGAGGAACGCGGCGTCGACCCCGAGCAGGTCCACAACTACGGGCCCGGCGAGGACGCGCAGAAATACACCGCCATGCACAAGGCGGCCGGCCACATCCGCTGATCTCGCAGGGAGAACCGAGACAATGAAACGTATCTCCGTCGACATCGGCGGCACCTTCACCGACTGCTTCTTCGTTTGGGACGAGACCTACGTCGAGGCGAAGGCGCTGACCACGCACCACAACCTGGCGCTGGGCTTCAACGAGGCGCTCGACCTGGCGTGCAGCCGGGCCGGACTGGACCGCGGCACCGTGCTCACCGAGGTCGACTCGGTCCGCTACGCCACCACCCTGGGCACCAACGCTCTCATCGAGCGCAAGGGACCCAAGGTGGGGGCGATCGTCACTCATGGCTTCGAGGACACCATCCCGCTCTCCCGCGGCCGGGGGTACGGCGAGGGCCTGGACTACTCGATGCAACAGAACCTCCCGGCAGCCGAACGGCCCGAGCCGCTGGTGTCGCGGTACCTGATCCGCTCGGTCAAGGAACGCGTCAACTCGGCCGGCAAGATCGTGGCGAGGCTCGATCCCGAGGACGTCCGCACGGTGGTCCGTGAGCTGGTGGATGCCGGCGCCGAGGCCCTGGTGGTTTCGCTGGTCAACGCCACCGAGAATCCCGAGCACGAGCTGGCGATCCAGGAGATCATTCTCGACGAGTTCCCGGCCCACGAGCTGGGTGCCATCCCGCTGCTGCTGGGCCACCAGGTCTCTGGTCGCAAGGGCGAATACGTGCGGGCGACCTCCACCATCGTGGACGGCTTCCTGCACGAGATCATGTTTCACGCGCTCAGCCAGCTCTCGAACAACCTGCGCGACTCCGGCTACGGCAAGCCGATGCTGGTCATCCACAACTCCGGTGGCATGGCGCAGATGAACTCCACCGACGCCCTGCAGACCATCCACTCCGGTCCGATCGCCGGCGTCGGCGCCGCGGAGCATCTGTCGAACGAGACGGGCCTGGGCCATGTGATCTCCACCGACATGGGCGGCACGTCCTTCGACATCGGCCTGGTGCCCGAGGGCGGCGTGAAGCACTATGACTTCCTGCCGACCATCGACCGCTGGCTGGTGTCGGTGCCGATGGTGCACCTCGACACGCTCGGTGCCGGCGGCGGCTCCATCGCGTCGTACGACCGGATCCACAACTCCATCAAGATCGGCCCGGAGTCGGCCGGCTCCAACCCCGGCCCGGCCTGCTACGACCGCGGCGGACTACGCCCGACGGTGACCGACGCCGACCTGTTGCTCGGCTATCTGGACCCGGACAACTACGCCAACGGCTACATCAGGATCAACCCGAAGCGCTCCCGGTTCGCCGTCGAAGAGAACTTGTGCGACCAGCTCGACATGGACGTTCTCGACATCGCCCGCGCGATCAAGGATGGCGTCGACGAGCAGATGGCGATCGGCATCGGCAAGGAGCTGCGGGTGCGCGGCTACTTGCCGGAGGACTTCACGATGCTCGCCTACGGCGGCAACGGTCCGCTGCACGCCTGCGGTATTGCTCGCCATGCCGGCATCAAGCAGATCCTGGCCCCGCCGTTCTCGTCGGTGTTCTCCGCCTGCGGCGCCGGCAACATGAAGCAGCTACACTTCCACGAGCGCGGCGTGCACATCACGATGTACAACGCCACCTCCCGGTCGCTGTACGACAAGTACGAGGAGTTCAACGCGATCGTCGAGGAACTCGAGGCCCGGGGCCGGGAGGACCTGGTGCGTCAGGGCTTCGCGGCCGAAGACGTGAAGTACCGCCTGGAACTGGACATGCGCTACGGCAACCAGTTGCTCACCCAGGCTGTCGCCCTCGACATCAACCGGATGAACGGTGTCGGCGACGTACTGCACATGATCCGCACCTTCGGTGATGTCTACAGTCACCGGTTCGGCGCCAGCAGCGCGGCACCCGAAGCCGGGATCCGGGTGGGGACCGTGCGGGTGGCCTCCTATGTCGACGGCGACGTCGTCAACTTCGACTCGCTGGAGGCCGGCGGCGAGCGCACGGTGCCGACCGAGGTGTCGCACCGCAAGGTCTACTTCATCGGCCAGGACGACTCGATCAAGACGCCGGTCTACGACCAGACCGCGCTGTCGCACGAGCGGGTGATCCCCGGTCCCGCGATCGTCACCACCGAGAACACCACCTACCTCGTCGAGCCGGGCTGGCGTCTGGAGCCGACGGTGCAGGGCGCCGTCTGGTTCCTGCAGGACTGATCGAGTACACCGTCGAGCGCACCAGGGAGAAGACGATGACTGTCACGGACGACAGCGCCACGCAGGAGCAGGCCACCGAGCAGAGCACCCTCACGCCCCAGGAGCGGGCGTGGGTCGACCAGTTCATGGACGAGACCACTCTCTTCCTCGGTCCCGACCCAGTGATCATGCGTGACCACTCCATCCAGGAACGGACGTCGCGGGAGGAGACGGCGATCGCCGCCGGTGTCGACCGGCTGGTGGTCGAGCGGATCCGCAAGCGGATTGCCGGTGCGCTCGACGAGGGCTACGAGATGTGCGAGGCACAGGGTGCCGCACCCGGGGCGAAGTGGGGTGACCTGACGACCGCGATCTACACCGCGGCCGGGGACGTCTCCTACCTCTCCTGCCACGGGGTGATCGCGTTCTCCGCGATCCTGCACCACCCGATCCGGTACATCGTGAAGTACTGGAAGGACGAGCCGACCGTCGGCATCCACGAGGGCGACGGATTCATCCACAACGATGCCCGGTTCGGCAACGTCCACAACACCGACCAGTCGATGATCATGCCGATCATACGTGGGGGCGAGATCATCGCGTGGGTGGCGGCGACCATCCACGAAGGCGAGAACGGCGCCTGCGAGCCGGGCGGCATGCCGTCAGGCTCGGAAACCCCGTTCGACGACGGCCTCCGGATGAGCCCGTTCAAGATTGTCGAGCGTGGTCATCTGCGCCGAGACCTGCTGACCTTCCTCCAGCACTCGGTGCGCGACCCCAAGCTGCAGCTGGCCGACCTGAAGGTGAAGATCACCGCGGTGCGCAAGATCATGGAGCGCATCGACAAGGTCATCGACGAGGTTGGCGTCGACACGTTCGTGGCGGCCCTGCGGGTCACCGTCGAGGACGTCGACGCCGAGGTCCGCCGCCGGATCTCCGAGCTTCCCGACGGCACGTACTCCTTCAACCAGTTCATGGATTCGACGCTGAAAGAGAACATCCTCATCAAGATCGCCTGCAAGATCCACGTCAAGGGCGACAAGATGACCGTCGACCTGCGTGGCACCGGACCGGAGATCATCAACCGGGCGATCAACTCTCCGCTGTGCTCGGTGAAGTCGATGATGATGCAGGCGATCCTGGCGTTCTGGTGGCCAGACCTGCCGCGCTGCACGGCGGCGATGAGCTGCATCGAGATCATTTCCGACGAGGGCACCTGGGCCGACGCGTCCTATGACGCCCCGATGGGGCAGTCGTTGCAGGCCTCGTTCCGAGGCTTCTCGATGATGCAGGCGCTCTACGGAAAGATGTCGTTCTCCATGCCGCACAAGTACTCGAACATCGTGGCTAACTGGTTCAACCAGATCAACACGTTCCTGTGGGGCGGTGTCACCCAGCACGGTGACATGGTCGGCAACCTGTGTGCCGACCTCAACGGCATGCCCGGGGGAGCCAAGCCCTTCCGGGACGGTGAGGACGCCGTCTCGCCGCTCTTCTGCGCCATGGCCGACACGGCCGAGCAGGAGGTCATGGAGGAGGAGGTGCCCTTCATGCAGCTGGTGGCCAAGCGCCTGGTCCGCGACAACATGGGCTTCGGCAAGTTCACCGGCGGCATGGGCTACGAGATGATCGTGGCCGCCGAGGGCACGCCGGAGTGGGGCTTCATGACGGTGACCTCCGGAGCGAAGTTCTCGTCCATCTACGGCATGTTCGGGGGCTACGGCTGCGGCACCTACCCGCTGGCGATGGTCAAGGGCACGAATGTCTACGAGCACATTCGCCGGGACAACAAGAAGTTCGACCTCTCGATTGAGAAGGTCATGAACGAGCGTCCGTTCCCGGATGGGAAGTACTCGACCTATCACATGGGTCTGCAGTACGACCGCGCCAAGGACGGCGAGCTCTACATGAGCTCCCAGGGTGCCGGTGGTGGGTACGGTGACCCGCTGGAGCGTCTACCTGAGTCGGTGGTGCGCGATGCCGAGCTCGGCCGGATCAGCCAGAAGGTCGCCGAGGAGATCTTCGGTGTCCGCTATGACCCGATCACCTTCCGGCTCGACGCCGAGGGCACCAGGCAGGCCCGCGAGCGGGTCCGCCAGACGCGCCTGACGCGCGGCAAGCCCTACGCGGAGTTCGTCAAGGATTTCGTCACCGAGGAGTCGCCGAAGGACCTCCTCTACTACGGCTCCTGGGGCGACGACACCAACGACCTCACCGCCACAGTGTTCACCATCGACGGTCCCCAGCGGGTCAAGGCGCCACTGAAGGAACTGCCGATCATCGTGATCCCGGACCGCCGGGAGCTGAAGATCGCGGCGCTGGAGGCGCGCGTGCGGGAGCTGGAGGACAGGCACGGCGAGGACGTCAAGCGTCTCGCCTGAGGTTCCGTCTCGCCTGAGGTTCAAGGAGCACTGAAATGTCTTCTCTCACTGCCCTGCTCGCTGCCGCGCCCGGCGGCCGGGCGCTGGTGATCGACCATGATGCCTACGCGACGGCAGTGCTACGGCAGGGCAGCGAGATCCCCTGGGGTGACCTCGCCGCCCTGACCGGGCACGTCGCCCAAGTCCATGCCCTGCTGGACCCGGATGCGGTGTTCATCAATGCCGAGGCGTTCTACGACGCGTATCTCGCGGCGACGCCTGACCTGGTGAGCGCCCTAGGGAAGCGTAGCCGCACGGGCTACGCGTTACGCACCCTGCTCGGTGACGAGCCCGCCGTCGAGCGGTTGGTGCTGACCATGCGCACGCTGGCGGACTCGACCCGGCGACGGGTCGTGCTGTCGGTGCCGTCGCCCGCGAGGTGGTTGCTGCGGGCACACGACCGGGCCGGTACGGGGCTGGACGAGGTGAGCGAGGACCACGCCGACAGCGCCTCCATGTACCTCGCCGAATGGCTGGGGCGCCTGGGGTCGCCGCCGCTGGGACTGCTGCTCCTTGATGCCCGGGCCTGCTCCGGGGACTCCGCCACGCTGGAGTCCCCGGAGCAGGCGGGTGGCTATACCTCGCTGACCAATGTGGCCGGGCACTTCGACTGGACGCTGGCGGTACGATTCGACTCCTCGGTTGACGTGGCCGGCGATGTCACGCGGGCTGTCGTCCTTCCCGAGGCGTTCTGGCATGGCGAGGGGGAGGCACCTCGTGACGGAGCCCAGCTTGTGCTGACCACCATCCCGGCCAATGCGCCGCCCGAGACGGTTCTGCTGCGCCGGGCCCTGCTAAAGGAGGGGTGAGATGGACAAGGTTGTGGCGTCGGCGCAGGAGGCGGTCGCCGACATCCCGGTCGGGGCCAGCGTGGCGAGTGGTGGCTTCGGGGTCTGCGGTATCCCGTCGGTGCTCCTTGCCGCGCTCGCCGATCAGGGGGCCTCGGACCTGACCATCATTTCCAACAACTGCGGGATCCCGGGTGTGGGTAACTCGCTGCTGCTGGAGGGCGGGCGGATCCGCCGTCTGGTGGCGTCGTACGTGGGGGAGAACAAGGAACTGGAACGGCAGTACCTCTCCGGGAAGGTCGAGATCGAGTTCAACCCGCAGGGGACGCTGGCGGAGCGGTTGCGCGCCGGTGGAGCCGGGATCGCCGCGTTCTACACCCGCACCGGCGTCGGCACGCAGGTCGCCGACGGCGGGCTGCCGATCAGGTATGACGCCTCGGGTGAGGTGGCGCTGGCCTCGCAGCCCAAGCCGACCGAGGTCTTCGAGGTCGACGGGGTGCCGCAGGTCTTCGTGCGGGAGACGGCGCTGCGGCCGGACTTCGCCCTGGTGCGGGCCCGGCGTGGTGACCGGCACGGCAACCTGGTTTTCCGCAAGGCCGCCCGCAACTTCAACCCGCTCTGCGCCATGGCCGGGAGGGTGACGATCGCGGAAGTGGAGGAACTCGTCGAGCCGGGTGCGCTGGAGCCCGACGAGATCCACCTGCCCGGAGTCTTCGTGCAGCGGGTGGTGGCGTTGACGCCCGACCAGGCCGCGGACAAGGGGATCGAGCGGCTCACCCTGCGTGCCGTCACGACTGCTGCAGGAGGTGCCTGACATGCCTTGGTCCCGGGACGACATGGCCGCCCGTGCGGCGGCGGAACTCAACGACGGGGACTACGTCAACCTCGGCATCGGTCTGCCGACGCTGGTTCCCAACCACGTGCCCGACGGCGTGGAGATCGTGTTGCAGAGTGAGAACGGCATCCTCGGCCTGGGCCCCTACCCGGTCGCCGGCGAGGAGGACCCGGATCTCATCAACGCCGGCAAGGAAACGGTGACGACCGCGACGGGAGCAAGCTTCTTCGACTCCGCCACCAGTTTCGGGATGATCCGTGGGGGGAAGATCGATGCGGCGATCCTCGGCGCCATGCAGGTCAGCGAGCGCGGGGACCTGTCGAACTGGGTGGTGCCCGGCAAGCTGGTCAAGGGCATGGGGGGCGCGATGGACCTGGTCCACGGCGCCCGCCGCGTGATCGTTCTGATGGAGCACTGCGCCAAGGACGGATCGCCGAAGATCCTGCCCGAGAACACGCTCCCGCTGACCGGCACGGGTGTCGTGCAGCGCATCATCACCGACCTCGCCGTCATCGACGTGACCTCCGATGGTCTGGTGCTGGTGGAGACGGCGCCGGGCGTCACAGCCGACGACGTGCAGAAGGTGACACCGGTACGGCTGGCTCGGGTGGGCACGAAGCCTGGTGCCGGCGTGGCGGGCGGACCTGCCGGGGTGTCTCAGCAGTGAAGGGTGTCTGAGCGTTGAAGGGACCGGATGTGGACCACGATGATGTGGAGATCGTGGGCTGGGGTCATACCCCGTTTGGCCGTCTGCCCGAGGAGACTCTGGAGTCGCTGATCGTCGCCGCCGCGCGGGAGGCGATCGCGTCGGCGGGCCTGCGCCCGCGGGAGATCGACGAAATTGTTCTCGGTACCTACAACGCGGGGTTGCAGCCGTTGGCGTTTCCTTCCTCGCTGGTCCTGGAGGCCGATGACGATCTGCTGTTCACCCCGGCGACCCGGGTGGAGAACGCGTGTGCGAGCGGGTCGGCCGCGCTGCTGTGCGGGGTGCGGGCGATCCAGTCCGGGCAGGCGCGCCGGGTGCTGGTGGTCGGGGCGGAGAAGATGACCCACGCGCCGGCCGAGGCTGTCGGCGGGGCTTTGCTGGGTGCCGACTACGAGCATGCCGGCGGGTTGTCCGGTGCCGGGTTCGCGCGGTTGTTTGCCGATGTCACCGAGGCCTACTTCACCAAGTACGGTGATCACAGTGACGCGCTGGCACGGATCGCGGCGAAGAACCACCGTAACGGGGTGGTGAACCCGTACGCCCATCTGCGTTCCGATCTCGGCTTCGAGTTCTGTAGCACGGTCGGTCCGCGTAATCCGATGGTCGCGGGCCCGCTGCGGCGCACGGACTGCTGCCCGGTCTCGGATGGTGCCGCCGCGGTGGTGCTGGCCGCGCCGGGTAGTGCGCCGCGTACCCCGACGGTGCGGATCCGTGCCCTGGCGCAGGCCAACGATTTCCTGCCGGCCGCGCGGCGTCATCCGCTGGCGTTCGCCGCCGCGCACTGGGCCTGGCAGGCGGCGTTGGGGCAGGCCCGGGCGCGGCTGTCCGACCTGCACCTGCTGGAACTCCACGACTGTTTCACCATCGCGGAGCTGCTGGAGTACGAGGTCGTCGGGTTGTGCCCGCCCGGCGGCGGGGGTCAGGTCATCCTCGGTGGGGTCGTGGACCGGGACGGCACGCTGCCGGTCAACCCCTCCGGGGGGTTGAAGGCCAAGGGCCATCCGGTTGGTGCCACCGGGGTGTCCCAGCATGTGATGGCGGTGCTGCAGCTCACCGGCAACGCCGGGGCGATGCAGATCCCCGGGGCCACCGTCGCCGGGGTGTTCAACATGGGTGGCCTGGCGGTCGCCAACTATGCGAGTGTCCTGGAACGGGTGCGATGAGCGCCCGCACCGGCCGGGACCCGTACCGGTTTCGTTCGGGTCGTCATGGATCAGTCCTCTCCCGTTCCCGGCTCGCCACCGGATGGCGTGCGGCGGGCTGATGGACGTACAGCTCGCGCCGCCGCGGGGTCATGGCCGCGGGGACGGGCTCCGGCAGCCGGTAGCGGGCGGGATGCTGGTGCTCGGCGTACAGCCGGTCGGCATTGTAGACCCGGGGGAACTTCCAGAGCATCCGTGGGAAGTTCGTCTGGCCGTGCGCCAGGTTCGCGGTGACGATCCGGGCGGTCGCGGCAAGCGCCTTCGCGCCGAGGTGTTTGCGGTTGAGGACCGCCTGGGTGGAGACGAGCTCGCGGTAGAAGCGGTCGAGGGGAAGCCGGGTGGGGACGACGGCGTGCTGGATGTCGAACAGCCGGTAGTCCAGGGTGGTGAGCCGCCGGGACTGAGTGTGCCAGATCTCCGTACCCGGGTAGGGGGTGCACACCGTGAGATGCACGATTTCCGGCACCGACAACGCCCATTCGTGGACGAGACGGAACTGCTTCTCGTCCCAGTCCGGGTCGGCGATGAGGTTCACCGCGACCGTGATGCCGATCTTTCGGGCGACTTCGAGGGCGCGGATGTTCTCGTCCGGGGAGATCCGCTTGTGGTGGAGGTCCAAGCCGTCCGCGTCGAGGGCCTCCATGCCCAGAAACATGTATTCGAGGCCGAGGCGGCGCCAGCGCTCGAACACCTCGGGATGGCGCAGCAGGACGTCGCTACGGGTTTCCAGATAGTACCGTTTGCGAATCCCTCGGCGTTCGACCTGATCGGCGATGGCCATGCCGTGTTCGGGCCTGATGAAGGCGACGTCATCGACGATGAAGACGTTCGGTGCCCGGATGGCGGACAGTTCCTCGCCGGCCGCGTCCGGGGAGAGGCGGCGGTAGCTGCGGCCGTAGAAGGTCCAGGCGCTGCAGAAGGAGCAGTCCCATGGGCAGCCGCGGGTGAACTCGACCGATGCGCACGGGTCCAGCTCCCCGATGAAGTAGCGGCGGCGGTGGGCCAGCAGATGGCGGGCCGGCAGCGGCTCGTCGAGGCTGGGTAGCAGGGCCGGGATCGGGCCCGCCCCGTCGGCGGTGACCGCGCCCGGGACGTCGGCGAGACGGGCGCGGTCGGCCTCGAGGATGCGCGGGGCGACCACTTCGCCCTCGCCGCACGCGACCACATCGAGTGCGCCGTCGCCCTGCTTCAGCAGGTGCTCGGCGATGAAGGAGACGCTGTGGCCGCCGGCCACGACCAGGCAGCCGGGCAGCTCCCGCTTCGCCCGGTGCGCGAGCTCGATGACCTCGGGGACGTTCGCGAGGTAGTTCACCCCGAACATCACCGCGTCGGGACGACACTCTCGCAGGCGGCGCGCGTAGGTGGCCGGTTTCTCCACCTGAAGATCGATCAGGCTCACCTCGTGGCCCGCGGCGAGCAGCGCGGCCGCCACCCGTTCCAGCCCCAGCGGTTCGAGCCGTAGAAAGATCTTCGAGTACATCAGCGCGCTGGGATGAACCAGTAGGACACGCATGATGCTCCTCTCGACTGTTCGAGGACGGCCCTGGGTGTTCGAGGACGGGCCTGGGCGGACCGGACTGACGCGGACTGCTGCGGTCCCGTCCCGAACGTGCGTGCCGGGTACCCTGCGTGCCGGGTACTGCCCGTGGATCGCTCCCTGCCCGGGGCGCCGACTCCGCGTCGCCTGTCATCTTCCTGTTCCTGCCCCGGAGCGCCGGCCTGACTCGGGAACGAACCTTACATTCGGCTGACAATGACGTCGGTGCGTCGGGCACCGGTCCTTCAACGGCCCGAGAGCCCGGCCGGGACCGGCCGGGCTCGGCTACCGGCACGTTCCGCGACTGATCGTGGCGGATCGGCTGCTTGCGGCGGGGAGCGGGCGGTTGCGGGGGAGGGGCTCGATCAGCTGGTGGTCTTGGACCAGGTGCCGTCGCAGGCGAACCAGGTCGAGGAGGCACTCGTGGCGGGGCGGGACGCCGCGCAGATCAAGCAAGCTGCCGCTGAGCTGTGGGCGAAGACGAACTCGAGCCTCCCGTCCCCCCGGGCCTGGCGGGGCCCATAATGGGCATTCCCGGAACGGGAGCATCAGTCAACAGGCGACCACCGTTCGAACGGCGTGTCGAGGGGATCAACTCGCCTGGCTCAACCAATAAAAACTTGGCCTGAGCTCGGAGAGCAACGTAACAGCCGTCGAAGGCACTTTCGGCGGGCTCCCACGAGATGCTGGTCACAGCGGAGAACCGATGTCCAGGGAAATTCAACCGACAAACATGGCATCGGAACAGCCGGGTACTTCTGCGGCGAGCGGTGCTGGCCGGCTCGTTCGGTGAGCGTCGCGCTGCGCACGTCACGCCGTGTCCG
>NZ_CDWTNB010000070.1:0-19020 GCF_977947065.1 Frankia sp. CgJB1 | reverse complement strand
GGACATGGCCCGCTACGTCAACGCCTCCCGCGGATTCCACGCCTCGGACGGCGGGATTCTGGTCAACCGCCCGATCGGACCGGCGCTGGCGGCCATCTTCGACCGGCCCGCCGAGCGCCAGGTCCGTCGCGTGCTCGCCTACGTCGTGCCCTCGCCGCGGATGCCGGTACCGATGACGGATCCGGCGGCACCGATGAACCCGGCGGCACCGACCAGGACGCCCACACCGCCCATGCCGCCCATGCCGCCCGCGGTGATCCCCACCCTCCTCCAGGTGCTCGGCGCGGCGCTGAACCAGTCGATCGGTACAGATCTGGCGACGCTGCGCGACCATAACAGCGCCGTACGCGGTACGCGGGCGAACCGACGACGGCTGCTGCGCCTCGCCCCGGCCGGTGGGCCCCGGTTAGCGGACGAGAGCGTCTATGACGCCTACCGCCGCAGCCTGGCAGAGGAGACCGCCCCACCAGTGATCGAGGCGTTGCTGCGCGTCCTCGGTGGTCGGTTCGACCTGCCCCGTCCCCCGGACACCGACGCGCTGCGCACCGACGCGGCCGGACCCGCCCGGATGACGAACGCCGCGGTCAACGCCATGGTCCAGATGCTTCCCGACCGGCTGCCGACCACGGCCGACCTCGCCGACCTGTGGCGGCTGGGCCGGGCCGCGCTCGACGCCGCCAAGGGCCTGCTGATCAACATGATCAACGAAGGGTACGTCCTCTCCCCCGAGCCGGCGGACCGGATCCGACTCGCCCGGCTCGCGGCGGCCGTGCACGGCGCCTCGCGCGCCACCATCCGGAACACCGGCACCGCAGGCACCGCGGCCCTGCGACCCGGCGTCTTCACGACGGTCGGCAAGACCCTCGGTGCGATGGCCGGGGCACCGCTGCTCGACGTCATCGCCGAGGCGGCCCGCCGCTGGTTGCGGACCGACCCGAAGGGCGACGCGAGGCAGGACGAGCTCATCCGGGCCTGGCGTTCCCTGGAACAAACGATCGAGACCCTGCGGACCGAGCTCACCGATCTCGTGGACCGGCGGTCCCCCGCGGCCCCGTCTCCGGCGGGACCAGAGACCAGGCCCGAGGGTCTCAGTCTCGGCCAGCGCCGGGCGGTGGCGGCCCGGACCCTCGCGGACTTCGTCGGCTACCTCCCGTCGACTCCCGCGGACGCCCTGATCGCCGTGCTCGACGTGCACCTGGTCGAGCGGAGCACCGGCGCCGCGGTCCTCGATCAACCGGTTGAGCTCGTCCAGATCAGCGCGGATCTACCGAACCGCCTCGATCCCGCCCGCGCGCTGGCCGAGGAGAAGGTCACAGGCCTGCAGCTGGGAAACTTCGGCGCCTTCGCGAAGTCCTCGTGGCGGGCCAACGACTGGATGTGGGGACGGCTGGACGGTGCGGGCTGGCTGGCTGGCTGGCTGGCTGGCTGGCTGGCTGGTCCGGATCATGCTGGATCCACGCCGGCTCATGATCCGCCGAGACACCGCCATCCCCGCCGTCCCCGCCGGTCACGCCCGTGCCGCGGCGCTGGCCCGCCGGGGCTGGCTGGTGGATCTGGTCGACGATCTCACCGAGGTGGCCGGCAGCCCGGCGCCACGGGAGGTACTCGACGAGCTTGGCTTTCTGACCGATCCGGACGCCCCCGTGCCGCCGAACCTGCCGGTCACGGCGACCTGGGTCGCCGCCGGCCTCCAACGGGACATCGCGGCCAAGGAGCTGGTGGGGGTCGCCGAGGCGGTGCGGCGCGACAACGAGGCCGGGGTCGATCCGCGGCCCACCGCCGACTTCCTCGCCGCCGTCGACCGGGCCCTGACCGCGGAACCAACCCGGCCCGGAACGACGACCGGACCGGGGGCCTCGGCGGCACCGGAAGCGACGGGCCCCCCGAACCTGGACGAGCCGCGCGGCGCCAAGGTCATCTCGCTGGCCGCGGCCGCGGCCGCCAGGGTCGCCGCGGGACGGACCGGTGCCCATCGGCCGGTCGGCGTCGACAGTTCGGCTCTGGCGCGCCGACCGCCCCGGCCACCCGGGCTCAGCGGCGTCCCCGTCACGCCCGGCGCGCTGCCCCCGCGAGCGGTGGACGAGGTGCTCGAGGCCTGCCGCGTCTCGGACGAACGCATCACCGACGCGGCGCAGGGCCCGATTCTGGTGACCGCCCTGGCCCAGATCGTGGCGGTGGTCGTCGCCTGGGCGGCATCGACCCGCCGGCTGCCACGGCCCCTGCGACCGGTCGCCTTCCTCGCCCGGGCCGTCACCCGTCTCGCCTTCGAGATGATCCGGGATGTCACGCACGGCCGGCGGCGGATGACGATCGCGGTGGGAACAGCGCTGGTCGGCCTCGGTACGGCCGGCGGGCTGACCGGTTCGGGCATCCTCGGCGGCCTGGGGATCGTCGTCGGCCTGATCGGCCTGCTGATGATCGGACTGACCGGCTGGCGGCACCTGCCCGGAGGACTGGCGGTCGTGGGAGCCGGGCTCATCGCGGTGTTCGCGGCGGCCGGTGCCGTTCCGGTGATCCATGACCGGCTCTTCCCCTGGCTACACGACGACGTCGTGCCATACCTGGCCGATCATCCGTGGGCATGGGCGACCGTCTTCGGAGCCCTGGTGCTGCCGGCTCTCTGGTCCGTCGCCGAGGCCCTCGCCACCCGCCGGGCCCGCCGCAACGGCTGATCATCCCGGTAGGCACGGCCCGGCGGTCCGCGCCACCGGCACCGGTGGCTCGGTGACGTGGTGACCCGGTTCAGGAGATGTCAGACCAGGTCAGGGTGCCCGTCGGGTCTCGAAGGCAGGACACCGGGCGGCCGGCGGAGTCCTGGACGATGCGCCCGACGTCCTCGGGGTCACAGTTCCCGCCCTCATCCGGCCGGGTCACGAGAGCCGGGGCGGGCGGCTCCGTGGACCATCGACCAATGCCGGCCGGGCCGGTCCCGCCGACGGGCGCGCAGAACAGCACAAGGCCGTTCACGGCGGTCGCGGGCGAGGTGTCCTCGGTGGGGGAACAGGCCTCTCCGACGAAGACGGAGGATGCTTGCGGAGTCGGCACCGGCGGTGACGCGACACCATCCGGGGCGGCGGAGGCCCCGGGCGTGCCCGGGCCGCCCGGGTCCTGAGACGACGCACTCGGCATGACCACCGAGCCCGGCCGGGCGGCCGAGCCGCCGGACCCGCTCGACCCCGGATCCGAGCATCCGACGACCAGCGCAAGCAGCAGCCCCCCGGCCACGCTCAGGCCGAGACGGCCACGGCCTCGAAGACCGCCACACACGGCGCACCTCCCGTCGCACCTCGGGAGCCGGAGTCATACCCCGGTCCAGGCCGCCCGATCTCAAGACCTGTGTTCCAGCTTAGGTAGCCTGCCGCTCACACCGTGGTCACTTGCCCGAACTGGGAGATCCGATCGTCCGCTGCCACGGGAACCAGCGTCCCGTCGGCCTCCATCTCCGCCGCGACCTGGGCCAGCCGAACGGCGGGCCGCGCCGGCAGCGGCGCGGTGCCCGCCTGGGTCCCGAGCTCCACCCAGCCGACCAGCGCCTCGTCCGACGTCAGCCCGAACGCCTCCCGGACCTCGGCGCTGCCCTGCATCGGCACCGACTTCCAGGCCGAGGCGACGCCGAGCGCGTGCGCGGCCAGGCAGATGTTCTGCGCCGCCGCCGCGGCCGAGGCGTCCTGCTCGGCGACCGGAACCTTCGAACCGACGTGGGAGGCGACGACGGCGATGAACGCCGGGGAACGGGTGGCCTTGCCGACGGTCTTGCGGATGACCGGCTCGGGCAACCCGCCGACGGTCTCGGCGGCCCGCTTGATCGCCGCCGCCAGGGTGGCGCGAGCATCGCCCCGCACGACCACGAAGCGCCAGGGCCGCAGCATCTTGTGATCCGGCGCCGTGGTGGCGGCACTAAGTATGATCATAATCTGCTCCGCCGTCGGACCGGGTTCGACGAGCCGGGTCGCTGTACGGCGCGTCATCAGGCAGGCGAGAGCGTCCATGAAAACTCCTTGGGGGATCGCGGTTCGGGGAACCCGGGAAGTACCGGTCTCCCGGCCGGCGACCGCGACCCGGCCGGCGGTGACAGCCGCCGGTGGATCTGGAACAGCGACAGGTTACCGTAGAGATTGCCCCGCTCGAACCTCCGCCGGGAGGCTCTCGTCACCGCCGTCGTTGAAATAGACCATCTGGCCAAGCGATACGGGTCCCAGCGCGCCGTCCGGGACGTGAGTTTCACGGTGCGGGAAGGGAACATCACCGGTTTTCTGGGGCCGAACGGCCCCGGCAAGACAACGACGCCGCGCATCCTGCTGGGTCTGGTCACCCCTGGCTCCGGCAGCGTGGTGTTCTTTGGTGGCTGCGGGGCGGTCGAGGTGAACGCGGGCGGCTGGGGAGCGTTGGCCCAGGTGGCGGCGCTCCTCGCGGTGCGGCGGGAGCTGCCGTCATGACCGCGCCAAGCCGGCCGTCGGCGGATGAACCGCCCGGGTCGCGCCGTCCCGGCTGGGACTCGACGGTGGCACCGGCGTGGGACGGATCACCTCAGGCGACTCGGGTACGCACATCCCCCACCGCCTCGGGTCGCGATCGGCCTACCATCCGGCATATGGTGCCGTGCCCGACCTGCGCGGAGGACAACCCCGAGCGGGCGCGCTTCTGCTCCGGATGTGGGAACCCCCTTCCCACCCTGGGGAGCGGCGCCCGGAAAACCGTGACGATCATGTTCGTGGACATCACCGGGTCCACCGACATCGGCGAGAGAATCGACTCCGAACCGCTGCAGCAGGTCATGTGGCGGTTCTTCACCACCGTCCGTGAAGTGATCTACACCCACGACGGGTCGGTCGAGAAGTTCATTGGCGACGCCGTCTTCGGCATTCCCGTGCTGCACGAGGACGACGCGCTGCGCGCGGGTCGCGCCGCCCTCGACATCCGGGCGGCGATGGAGGCGCTCAACGCCGACCTGCAGCGCGAGTGGGGCCTGAAACTGCGGGTGCGGGATCGGGATCAACACCGGCGAGGTGACCGTCGCCGGCGGTGGCGTCACCGGCGATCCGGTGAACGTCGCCTCCCGGCTGGAACACGCCGCTCCCCCTGACGAGATCCTCATCGGGGACACCACCTACCGCTTCATCCGGCACAGCGTCACGGTGAGCCCGCTCGGCCCCTTGGTCGTCCAGGGCAAGCGCGACCCGCTGCGGGTGCACCGATTGATCGGGCTGGTCGACCCGACCGCGGGTCCCGGCAGCCGGGCCCCGACCCACGGCTTCACCGCCCCGGTCATCGGGCGTAACCGGGAACGCCGCCGGCTGCAGGACGCCTTCGAGGCCGTGGTCGAGGAACGCACCTGCCACCTGTTCACCGTGCTGGGCCCGGCGGGCATCGGCAAGTCCCGGATGGTCGGCGAGTTCTGCGCGGCCATGGCGAACCGGGCGACCGTGCTCACAGGGCGTTGCCTGTCCTACGGCGATGGCATCGCCTACTGGCCGCTGATGGAGATGGTGCGCCAGGCCACCGGTCTGTCCGCCGACGAGAGCGCCCCGGACGGGCGGCGTCGGCTGCGGGAACTGCTCGACGGTGTCACCCAGGCGGCGGAGATCGTCGAGGCGCTCGCGCCCCTGGTGGGGCTGGGCGGCGCGGAACTCGGTCCGCAGGAGAGCTTCTGGGCCGTCCGGTCCTTCTTCCAGGCGCTGGCGGCCCGACGCCCGCTGATCCTGTGGTTCGACGACGTGCACTGGGCCGAGCCGACCCTGCTCGACCTGCTGGAGAACATCGCCGACTGGTCCCGCGACGCCCCCATCATGCTGCTGTGCCTGGCCCGCCCGGAACTGCTAGAGGAGCGGCGGGACTGGGGAGGCGGCAAACTCAACGCCACCTCGATGCTGCTGGCGCCGCTGACCGAGGCACGCTGCCAGCGCCTGATCCGCACCCTGATGGGCTCCGACCTCGTCTCCCGGATCACTACCTCCGCGGCCGGCAACCCACTGTTCGTCGAGCAGATGGTGGCGGCCCTCGTCGACGACGGCCTGCTGCGCCGGGAGGGCAGCCGGTGGATCGCCACCGGCAGCCTGCGCAACGTGACGGTGCCGCCGACCATCTCGTCCCTGCTCGCGGCCCGGCTCGACCGGCTCGACCCGCCCGAACGGCGGGTCCTTGAACGCGCCGCCATCGTGGGGGAACGCTTCTACCTCGACGCCGTCATCGACCTGTCGGACCCGAACGAACAGCCGATGGTCGCCGCCCACTGCCTGAGCCTGGTCCGCAAGGAACTGGTACATCCGGACCGGTCCGACCTGCCCGGCGTCGAGGCGTTCCGGTTCCTGCACGTGCTGCTGCGCGACTGCGCCTACCAGTCCACCGCCAAACGGCAGCGCGCCGATCTGCACCAGCGGTTCGCCCAGTGGCTGCAGACCCGGCTGGAGGGCGGCCCCGGTGAGCACGACGAACTGGTCGGCTACCACCTGGAGCAGGCGTTCCGTTACCGGGTGGAGATCGGGCAGCGCGACACCGAGACGGTCGAGCTGGGCCGATCCGCGGCGACCTGTCTGATCGAGGCGGCGGACCGGGTACGCCAGGGCGACGAGACCGGCGCGGCCCAGCTGCTCAAGCGGGCCATCACCCTGCTGCCCGAGACGGACCCGCTGCGGCTACGGGCCGAGATCGACCTCGGCTGGGCGCTGTACTCGTTCGGCCGGCTCTCCGACGCCGAGCGCATCCTGCGCCAGGTGACCGAGCGGGCCCGGCGCGCCGGGGAGGAGGGCCTGCGGGCCCATGCCCGGCTCGCGTACCTGCGGGTGCTGTTCTCCACCGATCCGGAGGGCCTGGTCGCCAGGACGTTGACCGAAGCCGCGGCGTGCCTGACCAACTTCGTGCAGGCCGGCGACGAGGTCGGCGCGGCGCTCGCCTGCCGCAGCCAGACCAACGCCTACCTGGCGGCCGGGCAGTTCGCCGCGGCCGAGCGGGCGATGGAGAACGCCGTCCAGCATGCGGAAGAGTCCGGCGTGCCCCGGGCCGCGCAGTCGCTGCGCCGGGAGCTCACCATGCTCATGAGCTGGGGGCCCCGGCCAGTCGCCGTCGGGATCACCCGGGCAAACGAGGCCCTCGACGCCGCTGACGACGACCGGGCTCTGCGTCGGGCCGTGCTCGCCCAGCTCGCGGTCCTCACCGCCATGTCGGGGGATCTGGAGGGCGCGCAGATCCATCTCAAGGCGACCGAGGAGATCGTTCACGACCTGCGCGCCCCTCGGGTCGACCCCTTTCATGGCGGGTTCGTCGTGGCCCGGGTGGCACTGCTCGCCGACGAGCTGGCAGTCGCCGAGCGGGAACTGCGGCGAAGCTGCCGGCAGCTGTCCCGGATGGGGGAACGCGCGTTCCTGGCCAACCGGGCCGCGGCACTCGCCGACGTTCTCGTCCGGCTCGGCAAGGTCGACGACGCGGGCAAGTACGTCACCCGGTGTCGGGACGCCGCTGCCGCCGATCAGCTACCGGCCCAGGCCGGATGGTGCGGGGTCCACGCGAAGCTCTTGGCGCTGCGCGGCCGCGATGCCGAGGCCCTCCGGTTCGCCGACACCGCCGTCGATCTCGCCAGCCGCACCGACGACACCGACGGCCAGGGACACGCGCTGCTGTCCCGCGCCGAGGTGCTCTACCGGGCCGGCCGCAAGGACGACGCCGCCGAGAGCCTGGAAGCTGGCATCACCCGGTATCTGCACCGGGGCAACGTCGCCGCGGCAAACCTCGGCCGCCGGCTGTTCGGCACGCTCGACGGCCCCCCGCCAGGGACGGGAGGCCCCTCGCCGGGAACGGGATAGCGGGGTGGCCCGCGCCCGCGCGCTCAGCGCAGCAGTCCGCGCAGCCGCGCCTGCTTCCTGCAACCAGTACATCTCCTGCGCCCACAACCGCAGCCGCTCGACGGCGGCGAGCTCGTCGGCCAGAGCCTGCGCCACGGACGGCCGGCTCAGCACCTCAACGCCGAGGGGCGCCCACTGCCAGTCGGCCTCCTCCTCGCAGGCTCGCTGGTAGGCGGCCCGCCGCAGGGCTATCTCGGCAAGGGCGAAATCGACCTGCCCGGAGAGCAGGTCGAGACGCACAAACAGGTCCGCGTCACGAACCCACGGACGGCCGCTATAAGCGGGCAACGGAACGGGCCGCGCAGACATATTGGGGGAAGGGTACGAGCCCGCGGACACCGGGAACAACACGCATCCCGGAACAGACCCCTGAGCTGCGGTTTATTCTTCCACCCGGCCGGAATCGGCGACCCCCTCGGGGAGAACCCGGTGGACACCCGAGTCGGGTGAGACGACGGTCGGGACGTGAGCAACGGAGGTCCGAGGGTAACGCCTACGGTACGGCGTCCATGGTGCCGATCAGATCCGTAAGCCAGCCTGGGGGTCTTTCGGTGAGTCTCACACCACCCGTCCTGCTGATGGTGCTCGGTTTTCCACTCTTCGTGATGGCGGGGATGCTCATGATGGGCGGGATCGAGAAACGTCTGATCGGCTCCCGCGGGTTGCTCTCCCTGGTCACCGAGGACGGCACCGCCTCGGTGGGCGACTCCGGACCATCCGGTGCACGACCGTCACCCAGCGCACCCGCCACCCTCAGCGCACCCGCGTCATCGGGCGATCGGACGTCACCGCTCATCAGCTGAGCCGTCTCCCAGCCCGCGGGGTGCGGACAGGTGAGGCGGCGGTCAGCGGCGGCGGGATCCCCCGCCGACCCGCAGTCGACCGTCGAGACCGGCCTCCCGCAACAACGCGGCGAACGCCGGCGTGGGTGCCTGGATCTCCAGACGTGAGTGCACCCGGCGGAGCAGCAGATCGGCGCGGAGCAGAGCGGCGAGCCCCGGAATGTCGATCGAACGCAGGCCCGCGACATCCACCGTGACCGTCCCCCCGCCCCGGCCGAGATGCTCGCCGATCTGCTCACGGAACCGGAGCCGCCCGGCAGTGTCGAGTTCCCCGGCGAGTTCGATGAGCACGTCCTCGCCTGTCCGCTGCACGGACATCCGCAAGGCTCCAGCATCCACCCGCATGACTTCCACCCCCCGATGTCGTCACTGCGTGGAGTCACCCCCCGATCAGTTACGCAGAGTAACATGCCTCGGTTAGCTGGATCCCCGGCGGACGTCAGCCGGCGCGCAGACGCTTGATCAGAGCGTTTGTCGAGCTATCATGCCCCAGCTCCGGTTCCTGCTCGGACCCGAGTTCCGGAATGATCCGACCGGCCAGCACCTTGCCGAGCTCCACGCCCCATTGGTCGAAACTGTTGATCCCCCAGATGACACCCTGGGTGAACACCTTGTGCTCGTATAGTGCGATCAGCTGACCGAGGGTGAACGGAGTCAGCTTCTGGGCGAGCAGGGTGTTCGAGGGTCGATTACCCGGGAAGGTCCGATGTGCAACGAGGCCCGGCGCGACACCCTCGGCGGCCACCTCCGCGGCTGTCCGGCCGAACGCGAGGGCCTCCGTCTGCGCCAGGAAGTTGGCCAGCAGCAGGGCATGCTGGTCCACCCCGGCGCCGTCCGCCGTGCCCACCCCGGGATGGTTCGGCCGGACGAAGCCGATGAAATCAGCCGGGACGATCGTCGCCCCCTGGTGCAGGAGCTGATAGTACGCATGCTGTCCGTTCGTGCCGGGAGTCCCCCAGACAATCGGTCCGGTCGGCGTCGGCACGGGCCGCCCGGTGAGATCGACCGACTTCCCGTTGCTCTCCATGTCCAGCTGCTGGAGATAAGCCGGGAATCGGCCCAGGTAGTGGCTGTAGGGCAGCACCGCGTGCGTCGCGGTACCGAAGAAGTCGCGGTACCACAGGCCGATCAGGCCGAGCAGAACCGGAAGGTTCCGCTCGAACGGAGCCGTCCGGAAGTGCGTGTCCATGGCGGCGAAACCGGCGAGGAACTCCCGGAAGTTCGGCGGCCCGATCGCGATCATCAGCGAGAGGCCGATCGCGGAGTCCACCGAGTACCGGCCGCCCACCCAGTCCCAGAACTCGAACATGTTCTCGGTGTCGATACCGAACTCGGCGACCTTCTCGGCATTCGTGGAGACCGCGACGAAATGCCGGGAAACGGCGTCCTCGCCGAGCAGGCCGGTGAGCCAGGACCGCGCGGCCCGCGCATTGGAGATTGTTTCCAGGGTGGTGAACGTCTTGGACGAGACGATGAACAGGGTGCTGGCCGGATCGAGATCGGCGGTGGCCTCCCAGATGTCGGTGGGGTCGACGTTGGAGACGAACCGGACTTCGATCGACCGGTCGGCATAGTCGCGCAGGGCGTCGTAGGCCATGGCGGGTCCCAGGTCGGAGCCGCCGATGCCGATGTTGACCACCGTCCGGATCCGCTCACCGGTGGCACCCAGCCATTCTCCCGACCGCACCCGGTCGGCGAATCGGGACATCGCGTCGAGCACCCGATGCACATCGGGGACGACGTCGGCGCCATCCACCTCGATCCGGGTTCCGGCCGGGGCGCGCAACGCCACGTGCAACACCGGTCGGTTCTCGGTGACGTTGATCCTCTCGCCCTGGAACATCGCCTCGATCCGGTCCGCCAGCCCGGCGCGCCGGGCCAGCGCGGTCAGCAACTCGACGGTGCGCGCGGTCAGCCGGTTCTTGGAGTAGTCAAGATAGAGTCCGTCCGATTCGACGGCGAACGTCTCGCCACGCCGGGGATCGGCGGCGAACAGATCCCGCAGGGACACCTCGGACACCTCGGAGATCTCGCGCAGATGCGTGGTGAGCGCCGCCCATTCCTCGGTCGCGGTGATGTCCAGCGGAGCCACCGGGGCAGCGGGCTCGGTTGTCGACATGACGTGGGATGCCCTTCCTCGCAGGTTCAACATGTGCCGCAGTGCCCATCATCCGCACTGCGGCGACGGCGGCGCTCGCCAGCCCCGTCGGCCTGCCCGTGTCGCCGATCCGGCACGCCGGACCGGCCGGCCGGGGGTAGGGAATGGGGGGTCAGGGCCGTAGGATCACCAGGAACCCGACGAAGGGCGTCATTGCAGGCCAGGATGGTTCTCGGCGCACGGGTAGCGGTACAGCGGATGCCCGGCGTGGTAGCGGACGGATCTGGACCTTGTTGATAGATAAATCTCAGGTGGAGGCGGCGCTTCCCGGTTACTCCGTCGAGGGCGACCTGGGCCGGGGTGGCTACGGGCTCGTGCTGGCCGGCCAGCACCGGCTCATCGGCCGCAAGGTCGCGATCAAGATCCTGCTGGACACCTCCGACGACCCCGATCTGCGTGCCCGCTTCCTGTCCGAGGCTCGGGTGCTGGCTGAACTGGACCATCCGCACATCGTGCGTATCCACGATTACGTGGAGCACGAGGGCACCTGCCTGCTCGTCATGGAGCTGCTCTCCGGCGGCACGCTCAAACAGCGGATGAGCTCGGGACCGGTCTCCGCCGAGACCACCTGCTCGATCGGGCTCGCGGCCGCGGCCGCCCTCGCCACAGCGCACGGCCACGGAGTGCTGCACCGGGACATCAAGCCGGACAACATCATGTTCGCCGGCGACGGGCTGCTGAAGGTGACCGACTTCGGCATCGCCAAGATTTTCGACGGAGCGGAGACCACCGCCAGCGCGATCCTGGGAACGCCGCGTTACATGGCTCCCGAGCAGATCATAGGGACGCGTCTCTTCCCGTCCACCGATCTTTACGCCCTCGCGGGTGTGCTCTACGAGATGATCGCCAACCGACCGCTGTTCGGCCGTCAGATGGCGGTGCAGCCGCTGACCCACCACCATCTGACAATCATGCCGGAACCGCTCACCATGGTTCCGCCACCCGTCTCCGCGGTGATCCTGCGGGCGCTGGCGAAGGATCCGGGCACCCGCTTCGCCGACGCCGCCGACTTCGCCCTGGAACTCGCCCGAGCGAGCAGCCGCGCGTTCGGCCCGACCTGGCTGTCCCGGTCCGACGTCAAGGTGCGGATCGACGACGAGATCCGGGAGGCCGCGCTCGCCACCTCGACCACTCCGCGCCCGCCGGCCCCCGGTCGACCCGGCTTCCCTGGCGCGCCACCGGGCGGACCGGGCCCACGGATCGGGTACCCGGGCACACCGAACGGCACGAACGGGCCGAGGAGTCCCGCCATGCCGAGTGGTCCCGGAGCACCCGGTGGTCCGGTCAGCCGTCCGATGGGGGGATACCCACCACCGGTTGGGCCGGGCTGGGGTGGATTCCCGCCGGGCAACACTCCACCGCCGCGGTCGACCCCACCGCCGCGGCCGCTCGGCCCCGGGTACGGCGGCCCCGGGTACGGCGGACCGGGCGGCCCCGGCGACCAGACGTACCGGCCCGGTCCGGGGGGACCGGTGCACGGGATGGCGGGGGTACCACCGACCGCCACCCGCCAGGCCGGGCACCAGTCGAATCCGAACGCCCGTAACCGGACGCCGCTCATCATCGGAGCGGTCGCGTTCGTCGTCATCGTCGCCCTCACCGTCGGCATCGTGGCAGCGGTGACGAACTCGGGCGGCGGCAGCCGCGGCGGTGACCGCGGCGGCGGCACGGCACGCCTCGCAACCGCCTACCGGGGAACGGCGCTGTCGGTGCAGGGCCTGAGCCCCTACAGCGTCGATGTCGATCCCGACGGCTCGCTGCTCGTCTCCAGCCTCGCGACGGACCGCATCCAGAAGATCACCCCTGCCGGGGCGGTCAGCGACCTCGCGGGCACCGGAGCCGGCGGGATCAGCGGCGACGGCGGCCCGGCCAGCGCGGCGCAGCTTGACGGGCCCGGATCGACCACCCGTGACAAGGCCGGCAACATCTACATCGGGGACGCGAAGAACAACCGGATCCGCAAGATCAGCCCAGCCGGGGTAATCACTACGATCGCCGGCACCGGTGACGCCGGTTACGGCGGCGACGGCGGCCCAGCCACCGCGGCGAAGATCAACAGTGCGGAAAAGGTGACCACCGGGCCGGACGGCAGCGTCTACCTCTCCGATTACGAGAACCACCGGATCCGCAAGATCAGCCCGCAGGGGATCATCACCACGTACGTGGGCACCGGAGTCGCGGGTTACACCGGCGCCGGCGGCCCGGCCACCGCAGCGAAGATCAACGGCCCGAACGATCTCCAGATGACCGACGACGGCACCCTCTACTTCGCCGACCTCGCCAGCGACACCATTCAGAAGGTGACCCCGGGCGGGATCATCACCACCGTCGCCGGGACCGGCGAGGAGGGCTTCTCGGGTGACGGCGGCCCGGCCACCCGGGCCAAGCTGAACGTGCCGTCGCTCACCGTCGGCCCGGACGGCCGGACGCTCTACCTCGCCGACTACCGCAACCACCGGATCCGCCGGGTCGACCCGAACGGCGTGATCACCACGATCGCCGGCACCGGCGTCGAAGGCTCCGGCGGCGACGGCGGCCCAGCGGCCGCCGCCCAGTTCAAGAACCCGAGCTCGGTCGCGGTCGACGGCAGCGGCACGCTCTACATCGCGGACAACGGCAACGACCGGGTGCGCCGCATCGATCCGAACGGCACCATCACGACCGTCGCCCAACCGGGCTAGGGTATCGCCGGCGACCTAGGGTATCGCCAATGACACGGATGGTCGGACGACTCGTGACGACCATCGTCCACTCCCCGGACTCGTAGCAGCCGTGAGGACTGACCGTGGATGACGAGCCTGACCGACGATCGGTGTTACGGACCGCCGGAGCCGGCGGGCTCGGACTCGCCGCGCTCGGGCTCGGTGGCGGCCTGATGAGCGCCTGCCAGCAGGAGGACGCCCCCCACCCGACACCGACGGAGATCGACTGGCGCACGCTCGACGAACGGCTGATCGGTCCGCTGTTGCGACCGACCGATCCGGACTACGCTGTCGCCAGCATGCTGTTCAACCCGGCTTTCGACGCGGTACGCCCGCAGGCGGTGGTCCGTGCCATGTCTGCGGGGGACGTCACGGCCTGCATCGACTTCGCCCGCTCCACCGGGATACATCTCGTCGCGCGGGCCGGTGGCCACAGCTACGGGGGCTACTCGACGACGACCGGGCTGGTCGTGGACGTGACTGCGATGGCGTCGGTCCGGCCGGGGCCCGACGGCACCGCGCTGATCGGGGCCGGAGCGCTGTTGATCGACGTCTACTCCGCACTCGCCGAGAACGGGCTAGCGCTGCCGGCCGGATCATGCCCGACCGTCGGCATCGCCGGGCTCGCCCTCGGCGGTGGCATCGGAGTATTGAGCCGGCGCTACGGTCTGACCTGCGATCGGATGGTCTCCGCCGAGGTCGTGCTGGCCTCCGGGGAGACCGTGCGCACCGACGCCGACACCGAGCCGGACCTCTTCTGGTCGCTACGCGGCGCGGGCGGGGGCAACGTCGGCATCGTGACGTCGTTCACCTTCGCCACCCATCGGGCGACACCGTTGGTGCTGTTCACCTACCGCTGGCCCTGGGACGTGGCCGCGGACGTGCTCACCGCGTGGCAGGGCTGGATCGCCGACAGCGGCGGCGCGCCAGAGGACCTGTGGTCGACCTGCGTCATGACCTCGATGCCGACGACCGGGGTCACCGGCAGTCCGGCCCTGCGGGTGAGCGGCGTGCTCGCGGGCGGCGCCGACGACACGCGGATCACGTGGCTGCGGGATCGACTCGCCAACCTCGTCGCCGCCGTCGGCCGGAGGCCCTCGAGCACCTTCGTCGCCCAGCGTGGCCATCTCGAAACGATGCTGCTCGAGGCGGGCTGCGCGGGCAAAAGCGTTGACACGTGCCACCTGCGCGACCGAACGCCCGGAGGCACCCTGCCACGGGTGGCCCAACGGGCCGCCTCGGCGTTCCTCGCCGAACCGATGCCAGCCGGCGGGGTCGAGACGATGCTCGCCGCGCTCGAGCGACGCCAACGCACGCCCGGGGCCGGTCCGGGTGGCATGATCCTGGATTCCTGGGGCGGCGCGATCAACCGGGTCGGCCCGGGTGACACGGCGTTCGTGCACCGCGACACGCTCGCCAGCGCCCAGTTCGTCGCCGGGTACTCCGTCGACGCCTCCCCGGCGGACAAAGAGGCTAACCAGAGCTGGTTGCGATCCACGGTGGCGGCGACGGCGCCGTTCATGTCGTCGTCGGCGTACCAGAACTACATCGACCCGGACCTCACCACCTGGGCCGATGCGTACTACGGGGCGAACCTTCCACGGTTACGCCAGGTCAAGCGCGCCTACGACCCGGACAACCTGTTCCGCTTCGCGCAGAGCATCGCGCCGTCCTGAGCGGTCCCGGCGGTCCCGAGCGGGGGCTTCCCCGGCCAGGCCGGCCATTGCCCCGGGCAGCCACCCCGCGCCGGGAATCGAGGTCGACCGACCCGGGGTGGCATGCACTATTAGATCCGTTCACGTATCCGTTGCCTACTGCCCACCTATGGTCAGATCCCTGTCCATCCGCTGTCCCCCGGCCCCGCCACCGCGCAGTTCACTCACCGCTCCGGCGATTCATCTTGCGGCAACTACTCAAGGTGAGTACACACATGCTGTCGGTAACACACCGGCGTTGGTGTCCGTCTGGCCGTGTCGACTGGGTTTTCTGTGAGGTCCTCGATGAAAAGAATCTTCTGGCCGTATGGTGTCGGGCTGTTCGCCCTGTTCTTCGTGGTGACGGCACCGGGTAACGCCGCCGATGTAGTGCACAGCGCCGTCGGTGCGCTCGGTGGTGTGGCCGACGGACTGTCCACCTTCGTGTCCCAGGCGGCTACCTGACCGGAGCGACAGCACACCCGGAGTGTCCGGAACAGGAAATCCGGATCAGGAAAGCTGCCTAGCCAGCGGCCTGGTCACGGCCACGGTCCCACTCCAGTCCGAGATGTCGGATTCGACGACCCCCCACCGCGCTCCCTTGGCTGCGATGACCCGGCCGTCGCCGATGTACATCCCGACATGGCCCGGTGCCTCGGCGGTGCCGTCGGGGCCCGGGGTGAACAGCAGGTCCCCCGGCTGCGGATCGACGCCCGCGACCTGCGGGCCGAACCGCAGCTGGTCGGTCGTCACGCGGGGGAGCTCGATGCCGATGCGGCGATACGCCTCCCGGACCAGCGACGAGCAGTCCCAGGCCTCGGGACCGGTCGCACCCCAGACGTAAGGCTTGCCGATCTGCGACTGCATGAAGGCGACCATCGGGGCGACCGAACCAGCGGGGATGCCGACGCCGAGCTCCAAGGCGTCGCCGTACACCTGCGCCTGCGCGAGGATCGCGCGGACGTAGTTACGCGTCTCGGTGTACGGCGGAATGCCGGCGAAGGCAAGCACCGCACCCGCTCCCGCGTTGTACGCGGCCAGCATCTTCTCCTGGGCCGCGCCGGACACGGAGGCGACCGAGGCCGCCACCGCGCAGTCGTACCGGGCCGCCGCGGGGATCGCGTCGGCCGGGTTCCACACGTCGCCCTGCCCGTGGGACGCCCACGTCCCGGGCATGAACTGGGCGATCCCCATCGCGCCCACGGGTGACCGGGCCCGCGGGTTGAAACCCGACTCCTGGTGTAACTGGGCGGCCAGCAGGGCGGGAGTCACCTCGGCGCATCCGGCCGCGTTCGCCGCATCAATGATCGTCTGCAGGTACTCGGCCGGGATGCCGTCGGAGTTCCTGATGGTCCGGTTACCCCCGCCCTGATCCTGGATGAAGGGACCAGCGATGATCAGAATGAGGACGGAGACCAGCATGACAACGCCGCCGATGACGAGAGCCGCGCCCGCCCCCGTCCAGACCAGCCAGCGGGAACGCTTACGGGTGAAGCCGCGGGCCATCACGCCTCACCGGCCCGGTGCGTCGCCGGCGATGCTCGACAGATCCGCGCCGGCGACCCGCCACGTCCCGTCGGTCTGGCGCAGGAGAGTGAGCGCCGGGGTGGACAGCGCCACCACCGGGGCGGCGCCGCCCGCCGCCGTCTCGCGGCGCACGTTCAGCTGAAGCACCACCCGACCGGTGGCCGTCGTGTCGATCCCGCCCAGGGGCGTGGTCGCCAGCACGGTCACCCGCGAGTGGGTGCCCGCGGCGCGCACCTCCTGCCACGCCTGGCCGTCCTCGCCGGCAGCGGTTCCGGGCCCCCCGGCGCCCGAACCACCGAGGCCCGCACCCCCGGCGCCCAGGCTGGCCGCGAAGTCCTCGGTGAGGCAGTCGCGGGCCCGCTCGACACCGGCTGCCGGGCCGGGGTCCGTCCGGGCGTCGAAGGACTGCCAGCGCGTGAAGCAGTCGGCGACTACCGCCGCCGGGTCCTTCCGGTCCACCTCGCCGGTGGGTAGCGCAGACGCGGTGGCCAGCGGCGGACCCGGCGCCTGACTCGCCCCGGGCGGTGGCCCCGTGGTGGCGGACGGGGCGGGAGACGGAGCGGGGGACGGATCGGCAGCACTGCCCGGCGCGCCGCATCCGGCCACGGTGCCCACGGTGAGCAGCAGTCCGACGGCCAGCCAGAACCGGGGCCTCACCGCGGCCGGCCGGAGCGAGGCGGCACCGAGGTGAGAGCGCTCATTCCCGACCGTCCAGCCAGTCCCGCACCCGCCCCCGACGCACCCGCCACTGGTGACCGACCTTGCGGGCCGGGATGGCCCGTTCCGAAAGCAGCTTGAGGACGGTGCTCTCCGACAACCGCAACCAGGCGACCAGTTCATCGACGGTGAGCACTTCGTCGTCGTCGGAGGGTCGGGAGGGCGCACCACCGGCGGGCGTCGGCGCGAGCGGAGGGGGCGTGAACGGAGGGGGCGCGGCGGCGGGCGCCGGTGTGCTGCGGGAGGCGACGGTCGGTGGCATGCCGGTCGGGCGGGCCGAGGCCGTGCGGACCCGGCCGGATGCCGCCGGAGCGGACCGGGCCGGGGCCGAGCCGACCGGGGATTTCGCGGGCGTCGCGCCCTGCGGTGCGCCGGAGCGCGGGGATGGCCGAGGCGTCGCCGTCGAGAAGCCGTCCTGCGCCACCGACGCTCCTTTCCCATCTGCCGCACGCACGGTGCCCGTGTAGTCCAGGCCGCCCCCAGCCCGCCGCGTCGCGGATCACAGCCGAACCGTCCGCCGAACCGTCCGCCGGTTCGTCCCCTCGATCCGGACGGCACATCTCCGGTTCCGGAAGGTACACCGACCCACCCAGGATGGGTAGCTTCGACCAGAGCTTGTCATACTCGATTGACTCGTGTTACATCGATCCGACCGCAGCCGAGCGCAGATAACAGTAAGTAACCTTAACTGGCACTAGCTAACCTTAGAAGGCCGGGAGGTCGACGGCGCGTGAGCGATGTGCCACAGGCGCCGTACGGTGAGGAAGGCGACGCGCGGCCCGTTTCGCTCATTGGTGCCCGCATACCCTCGCCGGTCTCCCATCCCGACGGTCCGCCCATCCGAAACGATCAGTACATACGAGACGATCAGTACGTACGGGACGAAGCGGCAGGCACCGAAGACGTAGAGTCACCTCCCCATGCACGATCCGGGCGCCGACGACATCGACGGCGGGGCGGAACGGGCTCGCCGCAGCCACTCGACGAAGCGTGGCAGAGCGAGGCATTCCACCTCGATGATGCGACATCGGCGGCCCGTTCGGGTGCGGACCGTACAAACACGTCCGATGACGCACCGCCATCGGTGCCGGGTACCAGGACCGAGGCACCCGGCACCGGGCCGGGCCGGGTGACCTCGGGCGCGGACACCAGCTCCCGGCGCGCCGGCCGCCCGTCGGCGATTCCGCCCCGTAACCAGGCTGATCCCTCCCGCCGTCCAACCCGGCCGGCAGATCCCCGCGGTTCGACCCCGGTTCCCCCGGGCGCGGTGGAATCCTCGCAGGAGGTGAACACCGCGCCGGGTGGCAGCGCGTCGGGTGGCAGCGCGTCGGGTGGCAGCGCGTCGGGTGGCAGCGCGTCAGGCCGAGGCGTCAGCCCGGTTGCGAGTCCTGGTTCCAGTAGCGGCCCAACTGCGGTACCACCACACCCAACCGGGCCACTGCCGGCCCCGAACGGGCCGCGCGTCCGGCCGCCGCGCGCCTCCGCGCCCCGTCGTCCGCAGCCTCCGCGGCCGCCGCGGACGACACCGGCCGCGCCGACGGATGC